>NZ_QTMM01000017.1:0-205915 GCF_003635445.1 Parabacteroides sp. AF17-3
TCGATAGAGTGGACTCCTTTTTGCGTTTATAGCTTCTTTTCGTTTTTATTCTTCCTGATTTAACATCTCTCTTATAATAATGTATCTTCTTTTCCGTTCTAATATACATTGAGTATGAATTTTAGATTATGAGCAGTATATATGATTCCCGGCAACGGCTGAAATATCTTTTCATTTTAATAGCCACATTGATTGCGATCGTTTCTGTGTTTGTCTCTGATAAGCTTGTAAAGAGTTTAGCGCAGGAAGAACGCCAGAAGGTCGAGATCTGGGCGGAAGCGCAACGTATGATTGCTACCGAAACCAATGGTTCAAATATGGCTCTTATTCTGAAGATTCTGGAGAGTAACACCACGATACCTGTTTTATGGTGTAATGAGAAGGATAGTGTAATTGCAGAGAAGAATATCGACCTTCCGGAAAAGGACTCAGACTTGTTTCTGAAAAATAAAGTACGGGAATTAAAAAGCAAGAACCCTCCTATACTGATCGATATGCAGGATGGAACCTTCCAGTATTTATACTACGACGATTCTATTATCCTGAAAAGGCTGCTTATCTATCCTTATGCCCAGTTGACAGTCGTTTTCATATTTATCCTGATTGCCTTTCTGGCTCTTGCCAGTACGAAGAAGGCAGAACAGAATAAAGTATGGGTCGGATTATCGAAGGAGACAGCCCATCAGCTAGGAACTCCTATTTCTTCCTTGATCGCCTGGGTGGAATATCTTCGTACAAAAGAAATCGATCCGTCCCTCCTGGGTGAAATGGAAAAAGATGTGAAGCGTTTGGAGATGATTGCAGAACGTTTCTCGAAGATTGGATCAAATCCCGATCCGACACCGGTAAATATCAGCAATTCGATTCGTACGGCCTTAAATTATATGGAAACACGCATTTCTGCCAAGGTGAAGATATATACTCATCTTCCGGATAATCCCGTATTGGTTTTAATGAATGATTCACTGTTTGCCTGGGTTATTGAAAACCTGACAAAAAATGCTGTGGATGCTATGGAAGGCCAGGGTGAAATAACGTTCCAGGTGGAAGAACGTGACAAGACTGTGCGGATAGATATTACGGATTCAGGAAAGGGGATTCCCAAATCAAAATATAAGACTGTCTTCAATCCCGGCTATACGACTAAGAAGCGCGGATGGGGACTCGGGCTATCTCTGGTCAAACGTATCATAGAGTCCTACCATGGCGGCAAGATATTCGTAAAGAACTCGGAGGTCGGAAAAGGCACGACATTTCGTATAGAGCTTCGTAAATATAGAGGCTAAATAATTCAATAATAAAAAATAACTGCATAGGTATTGCATTTGTGTTTAGTTTTTTCGTACCTTTGCAAGGTTTTTACACTAAAAGGCTTTGGGAAAATTTAAATTATATAACGTAGATTTGAAAAATCTCGCTCCAGGAGTGCACGAATTCGAGTATTTACTGGAGAACAAGTTTTTTGTGGACATTGACGGAGACGAAGTCCAGAAGGGCAAAGTCAAGGTTCACCTGACAGTGAAGCGTACGTCAGTGGCTTTTGAAATGAACTTTCAGATTGAAGGTGTAGCAATCGTTCCGTGTGACAGATGTCTGGACGATATGGAGATTCCGGTTGATACACATAATCGCTTGGTAGTGAAATTCGGTAAAGAATATGCCGAAGAGAGCGACGAGGTGGTAGTAATACCAGAAGAGGAAGGTGCGATTAATTTGGCATGGTTCCTTTATGAGTTTATTGCATTGGCAGTACCGATGAAGCATGTACATGCTCCGGGAAAATGTAATAAAGCGATGTCGACGAAGCTGAAGAAGCACACTGCTAAAAGTACAGATGACGGAGATGATGATTACGAAGAAGACGAAGTGGAAGATATATCCATGGATGATGACGTAAGCGGTAATTCTGATCCTCGCTGGGATGCCCTGAAAGGTTTAATAGAGAATGATAACAATTAAATAAATTAAAACATGGCACATCCTAAAAGAAGACAAGGTAAGACAAGAACAGCCAAGAGAAGAACTCATGACAAGGCTGTCGCTCCAACAATGGCTATTTGCCCGAACTGCGGCGCATGGCATATTTATCACACTGTATGCGGCGAATGCGGCTACTACAGAGGTAAATTAGCTATCGTAAAAGAAGCAGCTGTGTAAGTTTGTCACGATCATATTGAGTCTGATAAACGAAAGAAATAGCCCTAAAAATATTTTTAGGGCTAATTTTTTAATTGGGATATAGAGTCTCTTTATTTTTTTAATTATGGATAAATTAAATGCGGTTATAACAGGTGTAGGCGGATATGTTCCGGAAGACGTGTTGACAAATGAGGACATCTCCAAATTGGTCGATACGACTGACGAATGGATCATGACACGTGTTGGCATCAAAGAACGCAGAATTTTGAAAGGTGAAGGGGTTGGTACCTCTTACATGGGTATACGTGCTGTGAAGCAGTTACTCGAAAAAACACAAGTAAATCCGGAAGAGATCGAAGTGATTCTGTCAGCTACAACAACGGCAGACCATCACTTTCCAACCATGTCTTCAATCATCGCCTATCATACCGGCTGTAAGAATGCAATGACTTTCGATTTGCAGGGAGCTTGTGCCGGATTCTTATATGGGTTGGAAACAGGTGCGAATTATATTCGTTCGGGACGCTATAAGAAAGTGATTGTTGTTGCCGGTGATAAGATGACCTCGATTACCGATTATCAGGATCGTTCTACCTGTCCTTTGTTCGGGGATGCCTGCGGTGCGGTTTTACTGGAACCGACTACGGAAGAAGTCGGCGTTCTCGACACGATTCTGCGTACTGACGGCGTAGGCTATTCTCATCTGATTATGAAGTCAGGTGGCTCGGCTTATCCTTCCAGTCATGAGACCGTGGATAAACGGGAACATTTTGTTTTGCAGGATGGCAAATATGTCTTTAAGTATGCTGTTTCGTATATGGCCGATGTGGCTGCCGAAATAGCGGAACGAAATAAACTGACCCACGACGATATTACATGGATCGTGCCTCACCAGGCTAATCTGCGTATTATCGATGCGACGGCTAAACGTCTGGGTGTGGATATGGAGAAGGTAATGATCAATATCCAGAAATATGGTAATACCAGTGCCGGTACTATTCCTATCTGCCTTTGGGAGTGGGAAGACAGGCTGAAGAAAGGGGATAACCTGATTCTGGCAGCATTCGGTGCAGGCTTTACCTGGGGTGCAATTTATCTTAAATGGGGTTATAATGGAAAACAAGCATAAGTCCGGCTTTGTTAATATTGTCGGTAATCCTAATGTTGGGAAGTCCACGCTGATGAACCGTCTGGTGGGGGAACGTATCTCCATCATCACGTCGAAAGCGCAGACTACCCGTCATCGTATCATGGGGATTGTGAATACCGACGATATGCAGATCGTGTATTCAGACACGCCGGGAGTCCTGCATCCGAATTACAAGTTGCAGGAGTCTATGCTGAATTTTTCGGAGTCGGCTTTAGGTGATGCCGACGTGTTACTCTATGTGACCGATGTCGTTGAGACAATCGATAAAAATGAAGAATTCCTCCAGCGGGTCCAATCGGTGGAATGTCCGGTCCTGCTGCTGATCAACAAGATCGATACCAGCAATCAGGCCGAACTGGAAAAGATGGTAGCCCATTGGAAAGAGGTTCTTCCGAAGGCCGAGATCATTCCGATTTCCGCGCTTTCGAACTTTAATATTGATTATGTGAAGCATAGGGTGGAGGATTTGATGCCCGAGTCTCCCCCTTATTTTGAAAAAGACGCGCTTACCGATAAGCCGGCCCGCTTCTTCGTTACGGAGATTATTCGCGAGAAGATACTCCTGTATTATCAGAAGGAGATACCGTATGCGGTGGAAGTCGTTGTTGAGCTGTTTAAGGAAGAAGAAGAAATGATTCACATCAAGGCGCTCATTATTGTGGAACGGGATTCCCAGAAAGGGATTATCATCGGGCATAAGGGACAGGCACTGAAGAAAGTCGGTGCTATGGCCCGTAAGGATATTGAACGCTTCTTTGAGAAGAAGGTATTCCTGGAAATGTTCGTCAAGGTTGAAAAAGACTGGCGTAACCGGGATAACCTGTTGAAGAATTTTGGTTATCAGCTGGATTAAAAACAGCGCACAGAAAAGAAATTTATGGGAAATATTGTAGCAATTGTTGGTAGGCCCAACGTAGGAAAGTCCACCCTGTTCAACCGTCTGACCCAATCGCGTCAGGCCATCGTGAACGAGGAAGCAGGGACTACCCGCGACCGTCAGTACGGTAAAGTGGACTGGACCGGTAAAGAGTTTTCGCTGGTCGACACCGGCGGATGGGTAATTAATTCGGATGATGTTTTCGAAGAAGAGATAAATAAGCAGGTACAGGTCGCTTTGGATGAAGCAGACGTGATCTTGTTTGTGGTGGATGTGTTGAACGGTATCACGGACCTGGACATCGAAGTGGCCAAGATACTGCGCCGTAATAAAAAGCCGGTTATCGTGGTGGCAAACAAAGCGGACAACTTTGAGATGCATGCCGAGGCCGCAGAGTTCTATGCGTTCGGTTTGGGCGATCCTTTCTGTGTGTCGGCTATCAACGGTTCCAATTCCGGCGACTTGCTGGATAAGATCATCGAGATCCTTCCGGAAGAAAAAAATGAAGAATTGGAAGAAGAGTTGCCTCGTATTGCCGTTATCGGTCGCCCGAATGCCGGAAAATCGTCTTTGATCAATGCGTTTATCGGTGAAGACCGTCATATCGTAACGGATATTGCCGGAACGACCCGCGATTCTATTTATACCAAATACAATAAATTCGGCCTGAATTTCTATCTGGTGGATACAGCCGGTATCCGTAAGAAGGGAAAGGTGAACGAAGACCTGGAATATTATTCGGTGATCCGTTCGATTCGTGCGATTGAGAATTCCGATGTCTGTGTACTGATGGTAGATGCTACCCGCGGTATCGAAAGCCAGGATTTGAATATTTTCTCTTTGGTGCAGAAGAATAAGAAGGGGTTGGTCGTTTGTGTGAACAAATGGGATTTGGTAGAAGATAAAGGCCAGAAGGTGATCGACAGCTATACGAATGCGATCCGCGAACGTCTGGCGCCGTTTACAGATTTCCCTATCCTGTTCATCTCGGCGTTGACCAAGCAGCGTATCCTGAAAGTGCTCGAAACTGCCAAAGAAGTATACGACAACCGTAAGAAACGCGTCCCGACAGCCAAGCTGAATGAGATCATGTTGCCGATCATCGAGAACTATCCGCCTCCTGCATGGAAAGGAAAGTATATCAAGATCAAATACATCACCCAGCTGCCCGCAGGCTCTGTTCCTTCCTTCGTTTTCTTTGCCAACCTGCCGCAGTGGATCAAAGATCCTTACAAACGCTTCCTGGAAAATAAGATCAGGGAGAACTGGGATTTTACAGGGACACCGATTAATGTATTTATTCGCGAGAAATAAGATAAAAAAGAGATGCTATAACGGTATCTCTTTTTTTATGGTTATTCCTTTTATCAAATGTCTTTTATTCGGGGAAGAATATCTATCTTTATCGTATTCTAATATAATAAACAGTTTTGACTATGACAAAAATTAATCATTTTTCATCAGATCGTGATTTATCAACTCAGAAAGATAAGTCTTGTGTATGCCGGAATTCCGATAAATGGAATCCGAATGTACCGCTTCAAGTTTCTCAGGAAGAATTTTGGAAACATATCCATGAAATTGAGCAGGGAATGTTTACTTCTTTAGATGAAGGATTCCAAAAATTTGAACAATGGAAAGCGGCGCTCCTAAAAAGCCGGTTGTAGTTAGTGACCGCTTTTGGGAAAGTTATAATTCTGTATACGAACAAGGCCTTGACTTATTTGGATATTATAAATTAGCTTCAATCCGTTTCGTCTGCGTGTCATTTATATGTTTCGGAGAAGTAAAGGCTCCATGCCGTTGAATGATTGAGGATTTACATCTTTAGTGAATTTATATTCGTACTTTTATCCATCGTTAATATTAAACTTTACTGCTATGTTTACATCACATATGACTGAGGACGAACTGCAGGCCGTTGCCTACCGCGACTTTCTGGAGATACGCATGAAAGTGAAGATCGCTTTCGAACAGTTTATAAACCGCCTTCGTTTGCGCAGAGGGGAGAAGAGAGTCCTCCATTCGCTGATTGAGGAAAAAAACGTATTGACCAAATCGAAAAATACCTGGCATGTCGTTTTTATTAATACCAGCTATACCGCTGCAGATGAGTTTATAGCCGGCTGTATCGTTTATATCCCTTTGTACCGGGACAACGCGGTCGATTATCTATTCATTAATAATATGGAAGACTTTGTGCTGGAGAGGCTTTCGGCCCATTTCCTGACACGTTACAAAGAGCGGTATCTCGAATACAACGGGATCAACCTGCGTGGCATACATCCGGCTATATATTATATGATATATAATCAGGACAAAACGCTGACCTATTACCTGCCTGAAAAGTGGACTGAAAAGGAAATGGAAGAGAAAGGCTTCATGATCTCCAAACAGGGTTTGTCGTTGGTTCGGTTCGACAAAAAACTGATTACCTATATCACTTTCCTCGACCAGGAGAACCTGAGCCGTTATAAAGCGATGGTATACGAAGAAGAAGCTTTATGGAAAGACCTGGCAAATACCGAGAACCCGGAGCTTTCATTTGAATTGAAACAGGCGCTGTATATGAAGCATTGTCGTAATCCGGAGAAGACAAAAGCAATCTTGCGAAGGTATCTGCTGCGTATCTGCGGGACGAATCTCACGGAAGAGCAACGGGAAGATTTGTTGGCAAGATTTGATGACGTCATAGAAGAAACGTTGGATATCGAGCAACTCCTGAAGCAGGAGAAGGCCGAAACAAGGCGGCTCCAGATGCCGGATATCAAACTCTATTTGGATCAAATGAAAAAAGGGAAGTAATCACCTCCCTTTTTCGTTTTTTCTCCGATTGACTTATTCGATTTCCGGGCGGTCGCTACTTCCGCCTCCGCCTTCACCTGCCGGGCCGGAACCTTTCTTTCGTTGGTTGAAAGCGGTGACGGTTTCTGAGATCAGCTGGTTCAGGTTGCTGACAAATGTCGTTGCTGCGGCCGACGGCTGGGCTACGCTGAACGACTGTGCCAGCATCACCAGGTCGTCGTACTGGCTGTCGAGACGCTGACGGATTGTTGCGCTGTTGTCCTTTTTATTGGCGGCGCGGCTCTGTGTTCTCGCCGAGGTGAGTGCGATGTAGGCGTTGTTTTCCTTTTCGAGTTCGGCCAGGTAGGCTTCCAGTCCGAGGGTGGTGACGTAGGACGCGTTTTCGTCCTTCCGCAGGTCGATCAGCAGGCCTTGTATTTTGGCTGTTTCCTGTGCTACCGGCAGGCGGGCGATGCCGATGTACGGTTTGATCACCTTATAGAGAAACTTTCCGGCATCACGTTCGGCTTCGAGCGGCAGGGTACCGGCGCGCGAAATGCGGGTGGTGATGTAGATGACCAGGTTGTCGCGGTTGGCTTCGTGAACGGCGGCCTGTTCCGTTTCCTGTGCGATGCGGCTTTCGTCGACCGTGTCGGCCAGGAGCATGACGTCGTTTTCCATTTTTTGCACAAACTGTGCCGACAGTCCGATATCGGGCGAGCCGTTTGTCCGTACGTCGGCATCGAGCGATTCGATTTCGGGACGGTCGCCGCCGCCGGTCGGAGCGGGGACGAGGTTCAGCACGGAGTTGAGGAAGGCCAGGTATTCGGCGTTGTTGAGATCATAAAGCGTTATGTGCTTGATTTTTGTGTAACTGCCCATGATATTTAAGATTTATAGTGAATTAAACATTCGGCAATGTAGACAAATAATTCCGGTAAAAAGAGTTTTTCTGTGATTATATTAAAAAAAAGTTCCCGGAAGTCCGGAAACCTCGTTTAAATGTTGAAAAATACCTTCCGGATTTCCGGAAACGATTTTCGACTGTTGAAAGTGACTTTCCGGATTTCCGGAAATGCCTTTTGAATGGTGAAAGTTCATTCCCGGGTTTCCGGAAACCGTTTTGCACCGTTTAAAAATGCTTCCCGGATTTCCGGAAGGTCACTTTCACTTGTCGGAGCCTTCTTTTGTCTTTATCTTGACGAAACAACCCTCTTTCTTGTGATTTTGAGATTTATAGCTACCTTTGTGAAAATAGAAATTAAAGAAGAAAGGAGTATCTTATGAGACGTCCTGAAATAGTAAACCGTATACGGGAAGTTATCCGTCGTGTTGCTCCCGGTGCACAGGCGATTCTGTACGGAAGCGAAGCCCGTGGCGATGCCCGTCCTGACAGCGATATCGATCTGCTTATCTTGCTTGACAAAGAAGATATCTCTCTGAAAGAGGAACAGGAGATCGCTTATCCGCTTTATGACATAGAGTTCGAGACGGGAGTGATCATCAGTCCCCGTGTATTCAGTAAAAAGATATGGGAAAAGTTGACGACGCCTTTTTCTGAAAATGTAATGAGAGAAGGAATTGCGTTATGACGGATGAAGAACGAAAATCACTTGTTTCCATCAGATTACAGAATGCAAAAGAAACGTTGGACGAAGTCCCGGTGCATATTGAAAACGGCTTTTGGAACACTGCAACCAACCGTATGTATTATGCCTGTTATTACGCTGTTGCTGCTTTGCTGTTGAAGAATGGTATTAGTGTGAAAACACATTCCGGTGTTCGTCAGGCATTAGGAAAGGAGTTTGTTGTTACGGGATTGGTGTCAAAAGAGCAGGCACGTTTCTTTTCAATCCTTTTTGACAATCGCCAAACGGGAGATTATGACGATTTTATTATGATGACGGAGGAAAAGGTAAAGGAACTTTATCCGCAAGCTGTTGGTTTTATACAAGCTATAGAAAGTTTGATAGAAATGTAACAATATAAATTTCTGAGAGAAAAGATCTCGCATATTTTGTTTAATAATCTAAATGTGCGATCTTTGCGACGTATTGAAAAAATAACGTAGAAGCGTTTCAATATTATCTTGTCTTGAAATCTCGACAATTTCAACTCATCAAGATAATAGACAAAATGTTTCCTGCGCTTATGTTTGTTATATATACCTACCCGGTGACGGGTGGACTATATACTTGCATAAAGCGTGGGATCATTGTGCTATTATTGATGAGTGGGCAGTCGAGAGCCTCAAGACAGTAATAGACGATGGTTCCCACGCTTCTTTTTTTGTTAACACCGAACGGAGGGGACAGGGAGGGGTAAAGATAATACTTATGGAGTCAGTTATAACTCGTTTAAAATCTATTTTTATAGTTTTGCTAAAGGGTATTTTTATTTTGCTTTCATGGATTTTAGCTTGCGCAGCCTTATCTACAGCTAAAAAATCTCTTATAGAGGAAGGGGCATCTTCAGTAGCGAGTGCCGTAGTGTGGATGGCTTTACCTGTTGCTACCATAAATGCTTTTGTAGTATTTTACAAAGGAAAAGTTCTGAGAGTAAAATGTCTTGAAAAATTATTTCTTAAATTGAGGTTACTATTTAAAACATCTGATGACTCTTTAATTTTGTGGCAGTTCTTTTTGTCTATTTTGCAAATAAGTTTGTTCTTGATTTTTTTGATTTTAACCTTTTTCGGTTCATATCAAACTATGTGGGGACTTCATTATTTGATAGTTGGAGATATATGGGTCGCCTTTTTAGGAAGTTTAAGATTTTTATTAGGACTATTTGTATGCTTTTTATCTAATTATTATTTTAAATCATAATAATATGTATTGTAGGAAATGTGGTAAAGAAATTTCAGAAAATAGTTTTTACTGTAAATTTTGTGGAAATAGTGTAAAAGGTGAGTCTATGAATATAAACATGGATGTGATAATAACTTTTTTAAAGTCAAGAACTAAAGAGTTATTTATATTTGGTATGTGGTTTTTGTTTAATAGTTTACTTTATTTATTGATTGGAAATAAACGAGGTGATGTTTTTGATTATGATTATAAATATGGATTTAATATATATCAAATATGTACCTTCATCGCTCCATTATTTTATTGGGGATTTAGAGAAGTCATTAAATATTTATTAGATCGTAACACTTTGATGTCTTCAAGAAAAGTTTTGTTGAGGATTATTAGTTTTTTGATCGGTTCTATTCCTGTCTTTTTTATACTTGTCCCTTTTACATTAATTATAGGAGGATTTTTTCGAATGCATGCTGAAGACAGGGCGATATTAAATCTTATATTCACAATAATAGCAGTAGAATTCTTTTACAGAGATCTTTTTAAAAGGAAAACTCATAATGGTTTATCATAAAAATGGAAACGGTTTCAAATTCTGTTATTGTAGGAAATTTGAAACCGTTATTTTTTAATATAAGTTTTTTAAAACGAATTCAGCACTTTATTCAACTCATTCACCATCTCCGTAGCCGACTTCTGTGTCTCAGCCAGTCCTTCCGGAGTAAACATGGCTACCGTTTTATTCAGCTTATCCAGTTTGCTGCCCTTCAGTTCTTCGCGGAGGATGCGGATTTTTTCAGCGTCCTGGAGGCCTTCTACCAGACGTTCGAAACGGATACTGCTGCGGGGACCCGGGTAGATACTGTATGTATCGCCGGCTGCCCAGGTGCGGAAACGGGAGTCGCGCAACGGATCTTTTGTCCAGCTGTTGACTGCCCAACGCAGGTAACCGTCGTAACCACCGGCAACGGCGTGGAGGATCGTCCAGGGGGCTTCTGCCGGGTTGGAGAAGGTGAAGGTGTTCGGGAATGCTTCCGAACAACAGGTATAAACCGTGCTGATCTGGCCTTTGCGGTCGCGTTCGGCTTTCACATCTTCCGGGAATTTGTGGCCGTACGGAATACTCAGGTAATACAGGTCGCCTTGTATCTCTTTATGATAGTTACCGGCCAGCGTAATCTTAAATTCCGGGTCAGCCTGCTTGATTACCTTGATAGCCTCTTGCATGGCTTCCAACGGACGTTCGTCCATAGAGATAGCAGTCTTTTCGAACCAACCTTTTTCACGCAGGTGACGGGAGAAATCTTTCAGGAAACTGCCCCAGTAGTCGGCATAAGCTGCATCGCCCGGTTTGGCTTCGATGAACTGGATGCGGTTGGTGGCCTGGTCGTAATAGTCGAAACTCAATGCCCACGGGATCATGGTGTAGCAGCTGATCAGGTCGTTGATGCCAATATCGTTCATCATGAAATCTACCCATTTGTCGAAAACAGTGTAGTCATATTCCCAACTGCCGTCGAGTTTCTTCATGCGGAACACCATGCTGTCGAAATGATCTTCGGTCTGTCCCGCCCAGGGTTTGTGCATGATGCTGGTGGTGATGGCACGCTGTCCGGCGTTAGCCAGCATCTTCATGATCGGGCGCATGGCATCGAAATGTTCTTTGCTCCAGAGAGGCACGTCGTAGTAACGGGCCACGGAATACGGGTTCTGCCACAAATCCAGATGGAATTTCCAGTCTTTCGGTTCCGGCAGGGTACGGTTCAGTACGTCTATCTCCACCTGTAACTTCATCGGTTGGAAGTTTTCGCCTGAAACGGTCAGTGTTCCTTTATATTTTCCGGGACGTGCGTCGGACGGTACCCATACATTCATCCAGATAGGTTGTGTCGTACGGGCGGCGACATCGCGCATCTTTACGATATCCAACACGTCGGCAACAACGGAAGAATCCCATTCCGCCTTGTTTTCACGTACACCGCAACCGCCTGTACGTTCTTTGTTCAATTCGTCGGTCATTACGTAACGCACGAAATTGGTGGTGACGTTGGAAGCCGGGATAACGGATGAACCGTTTTTCAATTCGCTGACGGTGATGGTTGCGTCCGACAGGTCGTTGGTTGTCCACAGTACGGCCTGGGCGTTTACGCGTTCTCCTTTCCAGGCTTTCGTCTGCCAGCGGGAGGTTTTTGTAACGGTTGGGATACTGAGTTTCGGATAACGAACGTCCGTGCTCGCCCAGCTGAGTTGGGTAGGCGTTGTTATTTTATTCCATACAGCCTCACTATCGTGTGGCTTGGTGTCGGTCAGTTCGGTGTAATCGGTGATGTTCGATTGCTGTGCGTAACAAACCGGGCCTAGCGTTAGCAGGGCACAGAGAATAAGAGAGTTTTTCATGTATAAATTCTTTTAGAAGTTTATTCGGGGGATAAAGATAGGAAAAAGATGGGATATTGTACGCAATTACTTTATCCGATTATAATGACAGAACAACAGATTGCCGTTATCGTCGTACAGATGTATGCCGTTGCCTTCGCAATAGCGGAACATTTTGCAGTCGGCGCATTGTCCTTTGCGTGTCCATTCACGGTTGCGGTACGGTTTGAATTTGTTGTTCCAGATGTCGATGAATTTATCTTTATAGATATTCCCCTGGTGGAAATTGGCACGAATGCTCGGACAACCGGAAATGGAACCGTCTGCCAGCACCGAAGCTGTACTGATTCCGGCATTACACTGGAAAATGGAATCGCGCACTTCGGCTTCGTAGTTTCCGAGGAACCCTTCGCAACCGTAGCTGGTGTGTATCTTTCCTTCCTGCCGGCAGTAGCGGATGAAGTTAAGCATCCAGGTGAACTGTTCGTTGGTCAGTTGCAGGTCGGCTTCTTCGGCGGCCCGTCCGACGGGGAAGATGGTGAACAGACGCCACCGTTTTACTCCCATTTCCGTCAGGAATTCCTTGAAGAGTTTCAGGTCTTTGAAATTCTTTTGGTTTACGCAAGTCACCACATCCCAGACAATCTCTTTCTCTTCCGCCAGCATGCAGATGGCGTTGACTGCATTCTCGAAACTTTTCGGATGACGGCGCAACCAGTTATGTGCTTCTTCGAAGCCGTCGAGACTGATGGTTGCCGAATGCATGCCGGAGGCCAGCAGCGCGTCCAGCCGTTCGCGTGTCATCAGCAATCCGTTGGAAACGATTCCCCAGGGATATCCCCGGCGGTAAAGTTCCATTCCGCAGGTTTCGATGTCTTTGCGCACCAAAGCCTCTCCTCCGGTAAAAATTACCAATACTTTATTAGGATTGACATGGGGAGTAATATCGTCTATAACTTTCAGAAAATCTTCCACCGGCATATCCTTCATGCCAGCCGATACATGGCAGTCGCTGCCGCAATGACGGCAGGATGCATTGCAACGAAGCGTACATTCCCAAAAGAGTGTGCGTAGTTCGTGTAGCTTGGCCCTGTTTCTTCGGATACTGCGGAAGAGTTCCAGAGCGATGCGTTTACGAAATCCGGGGCGTTTATCCATTATTCTTCCGTGTTAATCTGTTCGTTCATAGTGATTGTAACCTCTTGTTTGGCTTTTCCCTCGTACCAACCGCTGCCATTTTCATAGACGGCGTTTTTAAAGGAAACAAAAGAGGTATCGGCTGCAAACTGACCGCCGTTTTTATCTTTGTCAATATCTGTCGTGATAAGTTTGAATGTTGCCCCGGGGAATTCTCCGGTTTCCCAAAGGAATTCTCCCTTTGCGTCGGTGTAGATGGTATCGCTGGGCATTTGACGGTCGGGAACCGAATCGCTGATGGCGATTTGTATATTGGGGATCGGGTTGTTCTGTCTGTTTACCACTTTCCCTTTGATCTCGTAGTTAGCATGTGGGCAGCCGTATTCTTCTACCTGACCTCCCCCATCATCATCCGAATCGGAACAAGAGAAACCTAGTAAGGTGAGTAAACCGGCTAATACCCAGTTCATACTGTTCAAAAAATGAGGATAGAACCTTTTCATATAACTTGCGTTGTTTCGTTATTAACTGATAGATTACATATGATTAAATACAAAAGTACGAAAAATACTGCATCGGCGGTTGTATAAGTCTGGATATTTGTTTTTACTTATTCTTTGTTTTCCACAGCCTGCTTCATTTTGATAGTTACGTTCTTTTGTGCATTACCATAATTCCATTCGCCGTTTCCTCCTGTCAGGTCTTCTTTTTTGAAAGCTACTTCCGTGATTGTTTCTTCAAATGCTCCTCCGTTATCGGTGCCATCGATATCTTTTGTTGTGATTTTGAAAGTGATATCCGTGCCAAAAGTGGTGACAACCGGTCGTGCGACGAACTCTCCGGCACTATTCGTGATCAGCGTATCCCGATGCGTATATTCTTCATTACCAAAAGGGTCGGGAATAATAACTTGTATGCCGTTGATGACTTTCCCGTTCTCATCGACTACTTTCCCTTTGATTTCATAATCGGCATAGGGACATCCGTATTCGTCTGCCCCTATTTTGTCGCATGCTGCCAGTGAAAAGCCTAACAGGCTTAATAATCCTGCCAATATTTTATTTGTAAAGGTCAGGAAGAAATGGTTTGTTCTGTTCATATTCATATGGTTTTAATTGTATTTACATCCATATCTAATTGATGCAAACATAAGTCGAAACGTTGCACCGCCTGTTTTTTATGAGTAACTTGCGCGCCAAATCCAATCGAACTAAATAAACATGAAAGATTTCATACGCATATTACGGCGTTTTGTGCCTCCTTATAAGAAGTATATGGTGTCGAACATTGTGTTCAATATTTTATCCGCCATACTGAATCTGTTCTCTTTTGCCCTGATTATTCCGATATTGAATATATTGTTCAAACTGAATGATGATGTTTATTCTTATAAAGCCTGGGTGTTTGATCCCTGGACCTGGGAAAGCTGGAAAGGTACTCCCGAACTGATAAAGAACAATTTCTTCTGGTTTGTCAGCGACCTGATTGAAAAAGAGGGAGGCTCATTTACACTGATCGTTTTAGGTGCTTTCCTTATTATCTCTACGTTCCTGAAAGTGGGTACGATGTACATGGCTTTTTTTACGATGATCCCTATCCGTACAGGGGTTGTTCGTGATATCCGTAACCAGATCAATAAGAAAATTACTGAACTCCCCCTGGGATTTTTCTCGGAAGAGCGCAAGGGGGACATCATTGCCCGTGTCTCCGGCGATGTGAACGAGGTGGAGACCTCCATCATGAGTTCCCTGGATATGTTGTTCAAGAATCCGATCCTGATCATTATCTATCTGATCGGTATGATCGTTATCAGTTGGCAGCTGACTGTTTTCGTCCTTGTACTGTTGCCTTTGGCGGGTTATGTGATGGGACAGGTAGGGAAGAAACTGAAACGTAAATCGCTGGAAGGCCAGCAACAATGGGGCGGCTTGATGAGCCAGATCGAAGAGACTTTAGGCGGCTTGCGCATTATCAAAGCATTCAATGCCGAGAAGAAAATACAGGCTCGTTTCGAGAGCAGTAATGACCGATTCCGTCGGACCACCATCCGTATCTATCGCCGACAGCAGATGGCGCATCCGATGAGTGAGTTTCTGGGAACGGCTACTATCGCCATCGTTCTTTGGTATGGAGGTACGCTTATCCTGAGTAACCATAGCACGATCGATGCCTCCACATTTATTTATTACCTGGTTATCTTTTATAGTATTATTAATCCGGCGAAAGATTTAAGTAAGTCTGTTTATGCCATCCAGAAAGGGCTGGCTTCTATGGATCGTATCGATAAGATCTTGAAAGCTGAAAGTAATATCAATGATCCGGCTGATCCTAAGAAGATAGAATTGAATAAGGAAATACGATATAACAATATTTGGTTTAAATACCAGCATGACTGGGTGTTGAAAGGTGTTGACCTGGTAATCCCTAAGGGAAAGACCGTCGCATTGGTTGGCCAGTCCGGTTCCGGTAAAAGTACGCTGGTGGATCTGCTGCCACGTTTTTATGATGTGGATAAGGGAAGCATTACTATTGACGGAACGGATATCCGCGATGCCTCCCTCTACGATTTGCGCGGCCTGATGGGGAATGTGAATCAGGAAGCGATCCTTTTCAATGATACCTTCTTCAATAATATCTCTTTCGGAGTGGAAGGAGCGACATTGGAACAGGTGAAGGAAGCCGCGCGTATCGCAAATGCGCATGAGTTTATCATGGCGAGCGAAGATGGCTACAATACCAATATCGGTGACCGGGGCGGTAAACTTTCCGGCGGACAGCGTCAGCGTATCAGTATCGCCCGCGCCATCCTGAAAAACCCGCCGATCCTGATCCTCGACGAGGCAACCTCCGCATTGGATACGGAGTCGGAACGCCTGGTGCAGGAAGCATTGGAAAACCTGATGCGTAACCGTACTACGATCGTTATTGCCCACCGTCTTTCCACGATTCGTAATGCAGACGAGATCTGTGTGATGCATGAAGGTGAGATCGTTGAACGTGGCCGTCATGAAGAACTGCTGGATTTGAATGGCTATTATAAGAGGCTGTGTGACATGCAAAGTTTCTGATACCGCTTGAATTATAATTTTATTAATAATACTATGAACTCGATTCGATTAAAGGAAATAGGACGGAAAATAATTCGTCCTTCTATTGTTGCTTTATTGGTATTGCTGGCTTCCTGTGATATGGCAGAAGTAAAAACAGCCAATAAGATCGCTTATCACTTTGATGAACCTGCCCGCATCTGGGAGGAAACTCTGCCATTGGGAAATGGCCGGCTGGGAATGATGCCCGACGGTGGAATCAATAAGGAAAACATCCTGTTGAATGAAATTTCCATGTGGTCCGGAAGCAAACAGGATACGGATAACCCGCAGGCCGTCTGGTCGTTGGCAAATATACGCCGTCTGCTTTTTGAAGGGAAAAACGACGAAGCACAGGACCTGATGTATCGCACCTTTGTTTGTAAAGGGGCTGGTAGCGGTCAAGGACAGGGTGCCAATGTTCCCTATGGTAGTTACCAGTTGCTGGGAAATCTGGTGCTGGATTATGTATATGTAGACGGTTCCGATTCCGTAGCCGCTTACCGTCGTGAGTTGAATCTGAACGATGCGATAGCCTCTACTTCTTTCCGCAAGGGAAAAGTGAATTACAGCCGTGAGTCGTTTACCTCTTTCTCCGGTGATCTGGGTGTGGTTCATTTGATGGCAGATGCCGATAAGGCGCTTAACTTTACGGTGGGGATGAACCGTCCCGAACATTATGCCTTGTCGGTCGACGGAAAGGACTTGCTGATGAAAGGACAATTGCCGGACGGCGTGGATACGCTGGAAATGAAAGGTATTAAATATGGCGCCCGTGTACGGGTTCTCCTGCCTAAAGGCGGTTCTCTGATCTCCGGGGACAGTTCATTAACCGTTCAGAATGCCTCCGAAGCCATCCTTCTGGTGAGTATGGTGACTAATTATAAGAACGAAGGATTTGAAGACCAACTGTTCTCTTTGCTGGCCGAGTCGGAAAGAAAAGATTATTCCACCTTGAGAAAGGAGCATGTCAATGCCTATCGTTCCCTGTTCGACCGGGTCGATCTGGACCTGGGTCGTTCCGCAAGGGATGAGATGCCGATCAATGAACGTTTGCATGCTTTCCAGGAGGATCAGAACGATCCGTCGCTGGGGGCCCTTTATTTCCAGTTCGGGCGTTATCTGCTGATCTCGTCAACCCGTACCGGTTCATTGCCTCCTAATCTTCAGGGATTATGGTGTAATACGATCAATACTCCCTGGAACGGCGACTATCATTTGAATATCAATTTCCAGATGAATCACTGGCCCGCAGAAGTAACGAACCTTTCCGAATTGCATCTCCCGATGATCGAGTGGACGAAACAGCAGGTAGAAAGTGGAGAACGTACAGCCAAAGTCTTTTATAATGCACGTGGCTGGGTGACACATATCCTGGGTAATGTATGGGAATTTACTGCTCCGGGCGAACATCCTTCCTGGGGAGCGACCAATACGTCTGCCGCCTGGTTATGCGAACATCTGTTTACCCACTATCAATATACACTGGATAAAGAATATCTGAAAGAGGTCTATCCGGTGATGAAAGGTGCTGCTTTATTTTTTACGGATATGTTGGTTCGTGACCCGCGAAATAATTATTTGGTAACGGCTCCTACCACTTCGCCTGAAAATGCTTACCGTATGCCGAACGGCAAAGCTATACATATCTGTGCCGGTTCGACTATGGATAATCAGATTGTCCGTGAGCTGTTTACCAATACGATTGCGGCTGCCAATATCCTCGGAGTTGATTCTGCTTTTTGTCAGGAACTGGCGGATAAGCGTTCCCGTCTGATGCCGACTACGATCGGTAAGGATGGCCGTATCCTGGAATGGCTTGAACCCTATGAAGAAGTCGAACCGCATCATCGTCATGTTTCCCACCTGTATGGACTTTATCCGGGAAATGAAATCTCTATGGAGCATACCCCCGAACTGGCGGAAGCTGCCCGTAAGACACTCGAAGCACGAGGTGATAAGAGTACTGGTTGGTCGATGGCCTGGAAGATCAATTTCTGGGCACGTTTGCATGATGGCGACCATGCTTATAAACTGTTGGTCGACCTGCTGCGTCCCTGTGTGGAAAAAACGACGAATATGGTGAATGGAGGCGGTTCTTATCCGAATCTGTTCTGTGCGCATCCGCCGTTCCAGATCGATGGCAATTATGGAGGTTGTGCCGGTATTGCCGAAATGCTTGTACAGAGCCAGACCGGAAATATCGAGTTGCTTCCGGCTTTGCCTACAGCCTGGAAGACCGGTAGTTTCAAAGGACTCAAAGTTCAGGGTGGTGGCGAAGTGTCAGCTAAATGGGCAGAAGGAAAAATGACGGAAGCCGGACTTAAAGCCGTTGTTCCGGGAACATTCCGCATCAAACTGCCTGCCGAATCTTCTAATATGAGTATTAAAATGAATCAGAAACCAGCCTCCTTACCGGTTATCGACGGTATGTTGACAGTAGAGATGGAGGCAGGAGATTCGTTGTTGCTACAGTTTTAAAATAAAGGAATCTTATAAACAAACCCTACGGAAAGGCGTCCGGTGTTCTCTGCAAAGACATCGAACGCCTTTGCTTTTTCTGTCAGGTTGTAAGCCCGTCCGGTACCTGTCATGAAAAGATGCAGGTTGTCGTCTCCCATCGGGTAGAACTCGACCCCTCCCTGATATCCCCAGGCGGTACGGTATTTACCCGACTCGTAAGGACCGTTAGCCTTGTATACGGATGCAGTTTCGTACATCCCTTTTACGAACAGGTTCCACTTCGGATGGATCTGATAATTCAAACGGGCGACCAGCGATAGATAACTCGTATTTCCTATTGAAGCCCCGTTCTCTTCGTCTTCGGGTTCGAACTGCTCGGCCAGCAATCCCATCGGGTCCATCTTGCCCCGGGTGTACATCACATCGAAATATCCCAGGAATTTTCCGGCTTCCACCTGCTGTCCGCCCCATACCATCCACATCCAGTTCCCTTTGGCCTGTTGTCCGGCTGTAACGGAATAACGAAGAGATAACATCTCATCCAGATAGCTGCTGTTCCATCCCAGGTTATAGAAAGAAGGAGATTTGCTGCGGTTATCGTTGCCGTTCGTCACTTGTACACAGATCTCCTGTGTTCCGGTAGGTTCATAGCTGACGGCGACTCCTGTAAAATAGCATTCCATCCAGTCATTCATATCACTGTAATCGTAAATCCGGTAAGGATATTCGTCGTATTCGAACCCACCCCAGGCAGCATCCTGCTTTCCGGCAGTGACGGAGAATTTTTCGGAGAGTTGGAAGTTCACCCACGCATTCTCGATATAAGAACCGAATCCGTTGGCACGCACCCATTCATTCCGGTAACAGAGCACCTGGCGGTAGGCATAGGAAAGCCAGGGGAGGACGGTGCCGGTCGCTTCCACCTTGAAATCATTCAACAGAAAACGGTCGCGTTCGGTTTCCCCGGAAAGCGCTTCGTTATAAGAACCATGAGTTTCGAGCGACAGTTTGAATACTTCCGTATTGTTAGGAATTAACGTCTTCTGCGAAGTAGCGGTAAAAGTAGTTCCCGTCAGCAAGGCCGACAGGCAAAATACAGTCAGTCGTTTCATGAATCTTTTTCTGTTTGTTGATTTGGGGTGCAAAGATATATATAAACGGGTAATATGGCAATAAGAGAGCTTTTGCTCATTTGTCTTCAAATTTAGTGCAAATCGTTTTTTTCTGCTTTTTCCTGTGTAAAAGGCAAATAGAGACAAAAGGATGCTTATTCGGACAAAAGACCTTTTCCTTATCCCTGTACTTTTGGACTAAAAATCACCTAAATCGCAAATCATGAAATTGAAATTTGTTTTTGTCAGTGTATTAACAATCCAGCTTTGTTCCTGCTCTTTTTCTGGAGAAAAGAAATCGGCTGAAGAAGATATTTATTCAAAAGCATTTATTAAAGAGAAAATGCTCGATGTTTTCCGATGGCAGGTTAACCATCCGGTAGATATAAATGCGGAACAGGAACAGTGGGCCCGTTCTGTCTTTTATTCCGGTATAATGTATGCGTATCAGACAACTGCTGATCCGGCCTATCTGGAACAGACAAAGAAATGGGCGGATGGATGGAACTGGAAAAGAGGACGCCGGTACCGCCATGCAGACGATCTGGCCTGTGGGCAGGCTTATCTGGATGCCTATAAAGCAGAGAAGGAACCGAAGATGCTTCACGGGATACAGGAAGCAATAGATAGTCTGATCGCTGACCCTCAACCCGGTCGTGTCGATTGGTGGTGGTGCGATGCCTTATATATGGAACCGCCGGTGCTGGCCCGTCTGGCTACTATAACAGGTGATGGTAAATATTACGACTATCTGCAAGAAATGTATTGGGATTCAACTGATTTTCTGTATAGTAAAGATGATAGTCTTTTCTTTAGGGACAAGCGTTATTTCAATGCATTGACAACCAATGGAAAGAAAGTATTCTGGGGACGGGGAAATGCCTGGGTGGTAGGCGGGTTGGCCCAACTCTTATCGCTGATTCCGGAAAAGAGTCCGATTTATAAGGATTATGAGGAACTGTATATGCAAATGATAACAAAAATAGCATCTGTTCAGCAACCGGACGGACTCTGGCGTGCGAGTCTTCTGGATCCGGAAGAAGTGCCCGTAAAAGAAACCAGCAGCAGCACATTTTTCACTTATGCCATGATCTGGGGAATTAATAACGGATTATTGTCTCGGGATATTTATATGACTAAAGTACGCCGGGCATGGACTGCCTTGCTGGAGTGTATAGATGAAAACGGGAAATTGGGATATGTACAGGCTATCGGCGCTAGTCCTGAAAATGTAAAGGCAGCGGATAACCAGGAATATGGCAGCGGTGCTTTTCTGATGGTCGCATCCGAGATGTATAAATTCGCAGAGAGAGAAAAATAAAATAATAGATGTTTAACCTTTTTAGTTGTATTCGACACATGAAAAAACTAAGTATTTATTTAAGCACGTTTCTGTGCCTTATCTTTATCGGTTTTGGTTGTGGCAGTGAAGATCTTAGTGATTATCCGCCATCCAACATGCGTAGTATTGTTCGCTTTACATTGAACCCTGCCCAGAACGGAGGCAATGTTTTTGTACAGCACATTGCTACTATCGACCAGAGTAAAAAAACAATTACGTTGAAGCTGCCTTCACATCTGGACCTGAAGGAGATTCGTCCGGAGATTGTGGCGGCTCCCTGGACGAGTGTCACTCCCAAAAGCCTGGAGGCTGTCGATTTTTCCGCTGGTCTCATTGAATATACGGTTGTAGCGGAAAGCGGGAAAAAAGCCGTTTATGAAGTGGTTCTGGATATGACGTACAAGTATGCGGCCTGTCAATTGTATTCTGTTGCTATCCCTGCTGTTGCAGACCCGGAAACGGGAGAACCGGTGAAAGCGGTTTGTAATGAGAATAACAAAACTGCGACTCTTGTGGTGCCCGCAAACACAGATCTGACAAAACTGGTTCCGAAATTTGAACTTTCTCCAGAGTCTTTTAATGCCTCGTTTGACAAACCGGATGGAAAGGCCTATGATTTTACAGAACCTGTTCAATTCACAGTCACTTCGGAAGATGGCAAGAAGACTGCCACTTATACGGTCTCTGTAACAACGAAACAAGAATAATCACTTTAAATTCAGTATACAATGAACCACATTAATAAATACAGACAGTTTTTGCTCCTGTTGCTCTTTGTTAGCATTGGGACTGTCCTTTCTGCTCAGAATATACAAGTCACCGGTACAGTCACCGACAAACTGGGTCCGATGGCCGGCGTCAATATCGTATTGAAGGGAACACAAACCGGTACTATGACCGATATGGACGGTAAGTATTCGATCCAGGTGCCGGCTACCGGTGTTTTGGAATTTACGTTCCTGGGATATAATACACAAACGGTCAATGTCAATAGCCGGAAAATTATCCATGTAAGTATGGAAGAATCTTCCCAGGCTTTGGATGAAGTTGTCGTTGTCGGTTACGGTTCGATGAAGAAAAGGGATATTACCGGTTCTATCGTTTCTGTAAGTGATAAGGATATACAGTCCAATGAACCTGTAAACATTGCGTCTGCCCTACAGGGGAAAGTCTCAGGTCTGGATATTATGAGTACTTCCGAACCGGGTACTGCCGCTACATTCCGTATTCGTGGTACCTCCACTTTGAGTGACGGCGGCTCCAATCCGTTGTTTATTGTTGACGGAATGGAAGTTTCGAATATCGATAATATCAATCCGCGTGACATAGCATCCGTCGAGGTCTTGAAGGATGCCGCCTCTGCTGCCATCTACGGTTCCCGCTCTGCCAATGGTGTTGTCATTATTTCTACCAAACAGGGACAGGAAGGAAAAGCAAAAGTTTCTGCCAATTATTCATTGAAACAGTCACGGATAGGTAAAAAACTGGCCCAGATGAGCCGCTTGCAAGGTATCCAATATGAAACTTTACGTAATTTCCTGAACGGCAATTATACGACGATCGCCAACCGCGACTCTTTGAACCCGTCCATGACTGCTGACAATTTCTATCAGGATTTGTTGTTCAGGCATGCGTGGACAAACCAGGTGGATGTCAGCGTTTCCGGTGCGGAAAAGAAATTGAAATATTTTGTCAGTGCAGGTTATCTGGGAGAGCAGGGTATTCAGGTCAACACCTTTAATAAACGTTTGACAACTCGTATCAATGCCGATTACAACGCGACTCCGCGTCTGACTATCGGTAATCGTCTGGCATTGACTATTTCCAACCAGCGCAGGTCGACCAGTGAATCCCGGTCGCGTCTCCTTCAGCGTCCTGCCAACTATAATGTGATAGAACCCGACGGCAGTTATACCCCGATTCTGGCAAGCCGTAGTAATCCTTTGGCTGAAAGTATGGTCGGAAAGAATAATTATAAGATATACAATCTGGACCTGTACGAGTTTCTGGAATACAAGATTTTGGACGAACTGAAGTTTAAAGCCAGTATTGCCGGTAGTATCAATTTACAGAAATACCAGAGCTTCCGTCCGGCTATCCTGGATGTGAACGGACGTCGTAAATCGACCAACCAGGACGATACGAAAACCAGTTGGACACATGAAGATGTGCTGACTTATAATAAAACGTTCAATAAAGACCATGCGTTAACCGTGTTGGGAGGTTTCAGTCTTCAGGAATTTAAAACGGAAATGACGAAACTGGCCGTTGTCGATAATATCAGTGACGCCATTGAAATTTCAAATGCCTATGGTGGTGTGGATATGACCAATACGAAAGCGACCTGGACTGCGAACCGGCTGGCTTCTTTCTTCGGACGTATCTCGTACAGTTATAAAGGTAAGTACCTGTTTAATTCAAACTTGCGTTACGACGGTTCTTCCCGTTTCGGTACGGATAAACGCTGGGGCTTTTTCCCGTCAGCTTCATTGGGATGGAGATTTTCGGATGAAGTTTTTATGAAATGGATGAAACCGGTAGTCAGCGATTCCAAATTACGACTGAGTTATGGTGTAACGGGTAACCAGGTTGCCGGAAATTTCTCTTCTTTGGGATTGTACACAACAAATTTCTATGCGGATATGCCGGGTATTTATCCGAACCAGTTAGAGAACAGGAATCTGGGATGGGAACAGACGCAGCAGTACAATATCGGTCTCGATGTCTCTGTCCTGGACGGAAGAATCGGATTGATAGCTGATTATTATAACAAAAAGACTTCAGATGTTCTTTATCAGGTTAAATTACCGCAAACATCCGGTTTCAGCAGTTCTTATCAGAATATTGGCGATGTAAAAAATACAGGATGGGAAATAACGGTGAATTCAACCAATATTAAAACGAAAGATTTCCAGTGGAATACCTCATTGAACCTTTCGTTCAATAAGAATACGATCGTTTCCATTCCGGAGGGCGGACAACAGTTTATCAATACGGTATATATCCTGGATAAGGGATATGCGGTAGGAACTATGTATGGATGGAAAGCTAATGCTATTTTCCCGTATGATGAATCGAATGCCTTTACCCCCGACTGGAAACAGCTTACTCCGATATTTGATGAAAAAGACCGCTTTACCGGCTATGAACTGGATGGCAAGGCTTATGACGGCGAGATCAAACAGTATCGTTATAATACGGCAGCCGGTGATGTTTTCAAAGGCGGTGATGTTATGTGGGACGATGTCAATAAGGACGGTATCATCGATGCCAAAGACCGTCAGGTACTGGGTTGCGGACAGCCGGACGTGATCGGAGGTTTCAATAACGACTTTACGTATAAAGGATTCACACTTTCTTTGTTCTTCTCCTTTGCCATAGGCGGAGATGTATTCAATGCTTACGAGCAGAGCCGTTCGGAACATAAATGGTCGGCTATCACCCGCGGTAACCCAGCTAATATCGCTAATTCATGGAAAGCTCCCGGCGATATAGCCAAGTTCCCGAAACCAAATGGTGCGGCAGTCATGGATAATACCCGCTTTGCCAGCAGTCTCTGGATCGAGGATGGTTCGTATATCCGTTTGAAGAATATCCGTCTGGCTTATGAATTGCCTAAAAATATCGTGAAAAAGATCGGTGTTGAATCATTGAGCGTATCAGCTATGATGCAAAACTTCTTTACCTGGTCGAACTATTCCGGTTTCGACCCTGAATTACCAAGCAGCGGATTTGCCGTAGGTTATGATAATAACTCCTATCCGAAGGCAAAAGATATTCTGTTCGGAGTAAATGTTAACTTTTAAATGTATATGAAGATGAAAAAGATATATGCAGTTTTCTTGTCGACTCTTTTGTTCACCTCTTGCCTGAATGATTTTCTGGATGTGGACCCCGTGAGTGATATTGCAACTTCCACTTTCTGGCAGACTGATAATGATGTCCGTGCCGCATTGAATTCTGTTTATGCGGATTTCCAGACAAACTATAATAAGAACAGTGCCGGTAATTATATGACCTGGTTTGAGATGCGCTCCGATAACTTTGTGGGAACAACGGTTTCCAGCAGTATGCCTACCTATGCCGCCAATACCAATAAACTGAATTCATCGCATGTCTCTGCTGATTGGAATGTGTGGTATAAATCTATCTCTACTGTTAATTATGCTTTGCATTATATACCTGATGTGCAGGGACTGACTGCGATTAAGAAGGATAATTATTTGGCTGAGGCTTATTTCTTACGTGCTTTCTGTTATTTCAATCTGGCGAGAATATGGGGAAATGTCCCGTTGGTAGAAAAGCCGACTTTATCTTTGGCTGATGTTGAAAAACCGACTCAGTCTCCTCAGTCGCAAGTGTTGGACCTGGTGGGAAAAGACCTGGAAGAAGCTGTGAAATTAGTGGACGAAGGCCAGAATGATGTGTTCCGTTTCAATCCCGGTGCCTTGTATGCCCTTTATACCGATTACGCCATGTGGATGCGTGACTATGACAAAGCAATTCTTTACTCCGGGAAACTGATGGATTTGAAACGCTATTCGCTTCTCAAAGGGACTGAATTTGCCCAGGTTTGTGCAGACGGTACTACCAGCGAAAACATCTGGACAATGAAATGGTCTTACCAGAATAATAAACAGAACTGGATTATCTATATGATGTGCCGGACAGCTGCTCCGCAGATGATACCTTCGGAAGGAGTGAAGAACTTGTGGAATACGGAGGAATATCGTGTGGACCTTCGCCGTTATCAGACGATCGATACTACGATTGTCTATGCATCCAACCACATATCCAGTCCGAATGGCGATGCATCCATCTGGAAATGGCAACCGGGTGAACGTGTGATTGAAGCAAATGAAAAGTATGTTCCTTTTTACCGTTATGCTGATATTCTATTGCTGAGAGCGGAAGCGCTGAATAAGCAGCAGAGACAGGAAGAAGCACTGGAATTACTGAATATGATCCGTGAGCGGGCGGGACTGTCACTGAAGACGATGGACGATTTTACAAATGCTTCGGACCGGACTCTGGCTATGGAGGATGCTATCCTTCAGGAAAGGCAGCTGGAACTGTTGGGTGAGGGACGCCGTTGGTTTGACCTGATCCGTACAGGCCGGGCGATGAAAGTGATGAACGATTATTTTGAAAATTACATTGAAGCGCAAACAGGTGACGTATGCCCCCGCTTTACAGATGAATGGCAGCTTTACTGGCCGGTATATTATAATAATATTCTGGAAAATGCGAATTTGGTTCAAAATGGTAATTATTAAAAAGATACAGATATGAAAAAAATACTATTCCAACTAATTGCAGGTTGTTTCATGGCTTCAATATTCAGTTCATGCAACCTGTTCGGACTTGATCTGCAAAAGGATTTTGAATATGAATACAGTCCGGTTGAACTGACTATGGATATGTCGGCCTATGCTTTTATTGAAAGCCGTAAAAATATGGATATGTCTTTGCTGTATGACGCAATTACACTGGCCGGTTACCAGCAGGAATATGAAACCAGTGACCGTACTTTCATTCTGTTGAACGATGTGGCGTTTACCAGTTATTTAAAAGATCAACGTTATTCCGGTTTGCAGGCAATGAAAGTAGAAGATATTAAGACATTACTGAATTCATATATTGTAAAGGGACGTTATCATTCTCTGGATCTGACAACTACACCGGTAAAAGTTGAAACCATGAATCCGGATGCAATCATGTATCTGAGCCTGAGACCTCAGAATAATGATGCACAAAATAAGTTTGAAGTCCGGATCAATGACGTGGTAAATTCGGGAAAGGTCGTTTCGGTAGTGACTTCCAATTTGCAGCCGACCAATGGCATTATGCATGTGGTCGACGCTTATCCGGAGTATAAGTTGAAATAATAAATTATGGAAAGTGTTCCGTATGTCCTACGAGACCGGTACACTTTCTTTTTATTCAGTTACCCAAATAGAGAAAAAATGAAACAGTATATCTTATTGATCGCCTTGCTTTTGCCGGTAGTCTTGCATGCACAGTCATTATCCGGGATCTCTTCGCATGAGGTTGTTCCGGAGCACCCCCGTCTTCTTTTAACCAAGGGAGAAGAAACACTGTTGAAGGATAAGATATCTTCCGAGCCTCTGTTGCAAACCTTGCACAACGAGATTATACAGGAATGCGACCGGATGCTTCCGCTACCGGTCCTTACCCGTAACCAGAAAGGGCGCAGAATCTTACATACTTCGCGTGAAGCTATCCGGAGGATTCTTTACCTGTCGTATGCTTTTCGTCTGACGCAGGAGGATACCTATTTTCTGCGGGCGGAAAAAGAGTTGCTGGCAATGGCCGGTCTGTCAGACTGGAATCCCAGTCATTTTTTGGATGTGGCGGAGATGACTTCTGCCGTGTCGATCGGATATGATTGGCTATATCCCCGGTTGTCTGAAAAATCGAGGAAACAGATTGCCGCAGCAATCAGGGAGAAGGGTCTGAAGCCATCGCTGGAAAAACAATATAATGGCTGGCTGGGTGGCAATAACAATTGGAACCAGGTTTGTAATGGAGGCATTACTTTTGGGGCACTCGCCTTGTATGAATTACAACCGGAGGAGTCTGCAGCTCTGATAAACCGTGCCCTGGAGTCGATACGCAAACCGATGACCGTCTATGTGAATAACGGGGCTTATCCCGAAGGATACGGTTACTGGATTTATGGGACGACCTATAATGTGTTGTTCATTGATCTGCTGGAAACAATCTGGAAAAAGGATTTTGGCCTTTGCGAGGCCCCCGGATTTTTAAATACAGCCTCTTTTATGCAACATATGGAAGGTACTGCCAAAGCAGTAAATAAACTGGCTGTCACAAAATCGCTGGAACGTGTTGCAGAATCAAAACATGCCAGTCTACAATGTTTTAACTTTGCCGATAACGGGAGTTCCACAGTCGTGAATCCGGTTATGTATTGGTTTGCCGGAAAGACGAATACCCCTTCGCTTATCTGGAGAGAACTGGATAAGTTGAAAACGCTTGAAGTCAGAAAAGATCCCAGTCTGACTAAAGACCGTTATCTCCCCATGTTGCTTATATGGAGTAAGGATCTCTCGTTTAAAGACGTCACGACTCCTGTCGAACGGATGTATACGGGACAAGGTAAAAGTGCTCTTGCTATTATGCGGACTTCCTGGGAATCGGATAACGCTATTTACCTGGGTGTGAAGGGAGGAACCCCGAAAGAAAGCCATGGACATATGGATATAGGCTCTTTTGTGATGGAGTCGGATGGCATCCGGTGGGCAATGGATTTCGGGGCACAGGATTATCATTCGCTGGAATCGAAAGGTATTGACCTGTGGAATATGACGCAGGAATCTCCCCGCTGGGATGTGTTCCGCTATAACAATATGGCTCATAATACATTGACTGTAAATGGAAAGAAACAGATCATAGCAGGACATGCCCCGGTGGAAAATATTACAGAGAAGGACCGACTGATGTCTGTTTCAATGGATCTTACGTCTTTATACCAAACGGAAGTCAGTAGCCTGAAAAGAGGTGCCGGGATTATCAATAACGAATATGTCCTGATCCGTGATGAAATCCGGACGAATGACAAGGCGGCTTCGATCCGGTGGAATCTGCTGACAGCCGCTACCCCTCAGATCATTGATGACCATACCATTGTACTTGTCATGGACGGAAAGAAACTGACAATACAAGCAGAAGGGACGGTTGCGATAAAGAGCAGGACCTGGAGTACGGAATCTCCCCATGAGTATGATGCTTCCAATAAAGGAACTATCTTTGTTGGATTCGAATTTGAAGTTCCGGCAAATACCCGGCAGTGTGTAGATGTTTGCCTGATACCCGGAGAAAAGAAGCCTTTTGCTTTGGCTGCGCAAGTACCGAAAAGTGTTCCTTTTGAAGAGAATAACCGGCAGCGGATCAATGAAATTGCCGGTTACCTGGAGGAAGAACCTGCTGGTTTTGGCGTATCCTATCACAACCGTGCGGAGTGGGAAAAGATTAAAGATAAAATTGACTATCCTTCTGTATTGAAAAAGGCTGAGGAGGTCTTGAATACGGAAATGCCGGCGTGGGATGATGAACTTTACCTGGAATTTTCGAAGAATGGGGTCAGGCCTCCCGGCGAGAAAATGCTGAATGCCCGGAAATCACGTCTGGCACCGTTGGTCTGGGCTGAATGTATGGAGAATAAAGGGCGTTTTGTCCCTAAAATAGAATCGACCCTAAAAGACCTGATCTCTCATCGTTCCTGGATACTTCCGGCCCACGATACGTATCTGAACGTGTTTTACGGGAAAAAACATGAAGTGGACCTGGCTGCGGCAGCTTTTGTCCATGAGTTGGCAGAGACTCTTTATTTCTTGGATGATAAGATCAGTGAACCGGTCAGGCAGTGATAGACTCCATGTATGTCCGTGTTTTCAATCCGGTTAAAGATGCTTTACAAACGGGGAAAGGATATACTTTTAACTGGTTCAATAATACGAATAACTGGAATGCCGTTTGTCTGGCAGGGGTTACCAGTGCTGCTGTCGGGGTTATAAAAGATAGGAAGGAACGTGCCCTGTTTGTTGCCGCAGCCGAATATTATTCACAGAACAGTGTGCTGGGATATACGGACGACGGATATTGTACGGAAGGGTTGGGATATTTTAATTACGGGTTCCAGCATTACATCATTTTACGGGAACAGTTGTATCAGCGCACCAAAGGCACTATAGACTTGTTCAAGAGTGAAAAGATGAAAAAGATAGCGATGTATGGCATCAATTTCGAAATTATCAACGGTGCTTATCCGGCTTTTGCCGATTGCCGGATCGGAACGACTGTCTCTCCGCTGATTTTATGGTATTGTAACCATAATCTGGGATTGGGGTTGTCTGCTTATGATCAGATCGATACCCGGGAGCTCCGGCCTTCGGTTTTTACTGCGATGTTACTTTTCCCGAATACAGCCTTACAGACATCCAGCCATGCTGAAAGTGCAGCAAAGACAGCCGGAAAACAACCGATCAGAATGTTCTTTGACAAAGCTGGTGTGTTGATTTGTCGTCCGGAAAATCCAACAGCACATTCGATGGGAGTTGCCCTGAAGGGCGGAAATAATGCCGAACATCACAATCATAATGATGTGGGAAGTTATTCTCTTATCATAGGAGATGAGACACTGGCGGGTGATCCGGGAGGTCCTTATCATTATGCCGGTGCGATGTGGACGGATAAACGGTATACATTCAAGTCGATTTCCTCTTTCGGCCATCCTGTCGCAGTGATAGACCAGGCGTTACAGGGAGCCGGAAAAGAATACCGGGCAGAAATCATCGGAACGGATTTTACGGCTGCCCGTGATGAATATGTCTTGGACTTAACGAGTGCTTACGATTGTCCGAATCTGAAATCATATACCCGTAAATTTGTGTTTGACCGTAGCGGAAAAGGTAGTTTGCTGATAGAAGATCGTTTCGAATTGGATCAGGCCGGCTCTTTTGAATCTGCTGTTACGACACTGGTCGACTGGCAGGAAAAGGGAGACAATACAATAAAACTGTCAGGTAAGCAACATACAGTCAATGTAAAAATAGAAGTATCATCTCCGAAAGGATATACCATTATCCCGGAAAAAATACAGGAAAACGGTCCTGAGTTTTCCCGTATCGGAATCCGTCTGAATGAAAAGTCAAAAAAAGGCTACATCCGTATATTTTTCGAAGCTGAATAAAGAACTCTCCCCTGAATATCCTATATTTGGGGGAGTTTTATTTCTATACAAAATGAGGGATTACGATGTTTAGATTCAGAAAAAATCATACTTTATACAAGCTGATACTATTTATTTGCCTGTCTTTCAGTTTGCCAGCTCTGGCGGGGAATATAAAAAACTACAAATTCCACACCTTGTCGCCTGAGGGTGGCTTTTATTATGATGGGGTAAAGTCTATTCAGCAGGATAGTGACGGCTTTATCTGGATCGTCATGGAGAACGATCTTTTTCGTTTTGACGGTTACCAGTTTAAAAGATATTATTCTTATTTCAGGATGCTGGATACCTCGGATAAATGGTACTTCCGGGATGTGGAACTGGATGCCCGCGGACATTTGTTCGTTTCAACCAATAAAGGGCTTTTCGTTTACGATAAGATTACCGATTCTTTTAAAAGAATGTTCAAGCCGAATACGATGAACATTAAAACGGATTCCCGGGGGAACCTCTGGCTGATAAGTGCCAGCCTGGGCATTTTCGATGTGGAGAAAAAGACCTTTTTCGGAATGGAGTCGGAAAAAGGTTTATTGTATAATGCCGTAATCCTGTGTGCTGATGAGGATGAACTTATTACCGGAACGTCCAATGGTGAGATATACCGGTTTGACTATGATAAAATGCTTTTTGAGCAAATTTGTGCGCTTCCGGATAATCAGGCAATTATCGAAATAAAAAAACATGGAATTGAGTTGTGGGTGCTGACCGAAAGCTATGGGCTGTATAAGCTGGATTATCAGACTTTGTCCATTATTAACCACTACAGCTTTTTTTGTACGCTGAATAACGAATATGTTCCGTCGAAAACCTTATATGTCGATAAAAACGGTTATGTCTGGGTTGGTACTCAGAGAGGATTATATATCATGAATCCGGAAACGGAGGAATATTCCCATTTCACAAATTCAAAATCGGATATTTTTACTTTGCCCAGCAACTCGGTATGGACGATAGAAGAAGATGCCCAGAAAAATGTCTGGATAGGTACTTACTCGGGTGGATTATGTTATCTCAATTTTCAGGAAACATCCCGTTTCCGTACATTCAGTCCCCGTGAAAACGGTTTGAACCATAAAGTGGTAAGTGGTTTTGCTGAGGATGATGAATCCCTGTGGATTGCTACGGAAGGAGGCGGTGTCAACCGGATGAATAAGAAAACGGGGGAGTTCAGGTATTATACCCATAATCCGTCGCGAAACAGTTTAACCTACGATAATGTCAAATCGCTGGTCATCGACCCGTCGCAGAACCTGTGGGTTGCCATGTACCGGGGAGGACTGGATTGCTTTTCTCACAAAACCTCGACTTTTAAACGATTCAATAAAGATTATCGCTCGGACAACGGAATGTTGACCAACGATTTGAGAAAGATAATACTGGAAGCTGATTCCGGCCTATGGATCAGCTATCAGTCGACCGGTATTTCTTTCTATTCGTTTGCTACGGACCGTTTTACTCATTATATGTCGAAAAGGGACAACAACAATAGTTCCATCTCGGATCTTTGCCGGGGGAAAGGTGATGATTTATGGGTAGTCAATAACGAGGAACTCTACTATATGAACGTCAGAACTAAAGAGTACAGGAAAATTGCTCCGGATTCGGCCTACAGCCTCAGGGCACAGGCGTTATGTCTGGATGAAACAGGGAATGTCTGGATTGGAACGGTTGGGAGCGGGTTGGTTAGATATGATGTGAAGAATAACCGGTTTTATTCCGTCAACGATATTTTACGCTATGACGTATCCACTATTTACAGTCTTTGTACGGATGATGATAACGATCTCTGGATGGGTACGGATAACGGCCTGTTTAAATATAATATAGAGAAAAATACTTTTTTCCGTTTTGATAAAAAAGACGGGATACAGGGGATCGTATTTTATCCGAAGGCCTGTATGAAAGGGAAAAACGGTGAATTGTATTTTGGCGGGACCAACGGCTTTACAATTATCAATCCGAAAGAAGTGTTGCTCAGTGAATTTAAACCGACTGCTATTATTACCGATTTCTATATAGACAATGCGATTGTAAAACCTGATTCAACCGGTTCGCCGTTGCACCAGTCGATTTCTACCACCAGAGAGATCGTTTTGGATTATAACCAGATAAATTTTGGTTTTAAGTTGTCTTCCGATAATTACCTGATACCGGAGAAGAATCGGTTTAAATACAGGTTGGTGGGATACGATCAGCGTTGGATAGAGATCGATGCCACAAGCCGGATCGTGTCTTATGCCAAAGTGCCTTCGGGTAGTTATACTTTTGAAGTGATGGCATCCAATAATGATGGGGTATGGAATGATGTTCCGACAACGATCCGGATCAGAAGGTTGCCGGCTCCCTGGTTTAGCTGGTGGGCGTATACGATTTACGGTTTCCTGTTTTTTACTTTGGGAGGAACTGTTTTATATTACTACAATCATCAGAAAAAACTGAAACTGGAACTTTATATGGATTCTCTGGAAATGAAGAAGAAGGAAGAGAACCATCAGGCTCAACTGCGTTTCTTTACAAATATTTCCCATGATTTCCGAACTCCGTTGTCTCTTATCATGGCTTCTGTCGAGCATATGCAACAGCAGTACGGGAACAATCATTATATCCGGTTGTTGAACAGTAATGCCCGCCGCCTGCTGAATCTGGTTAATGAGCTGATGGATTTCAGGACGGTGGAGAACGGAAAAATGAAGCTGAAGGTACATTCGTCCAACATCAACCGTTTTGTTCAGGAGGTTGCTTCTGATTTTCAGGAGTATGCTTTGCAAAAGGAGATCGACTACACGATTCAGTGCGATCCGGCTTTATCTGCGTCTGTTTACTTCGATGAACAGATCATGGAGAAAGTAATCATGAACTTATTGAACAATGCTTTCAAGTACACAGGTAACGGAGGGCATATTGTCGTTGAGACCCGGGTGGATAAGGAACCTTTCCGGTCCGGTTTTAAAAACAGCTATAAAATACAATCTAATCCGGAGTTGGTCCGGACTTTCAGTATTCTGGTCAAGGATACAGGCGTCGGTATCTCTGCCGAATCTATAGCCCAGGTGTTTGAACGTTTCTATAAAGTCGATTCGGATGATACGGAGGCTCATATCGGTTCCGGAATCGGGCTTGCATTGGTAAAAAGCCTGGTATTGCTTCATAAAGGAGCCATTTCGATCTATAGTGAACGGAACAAAGGAACGGAAATGCTTGTGCAGTTTCCTCTGGATAAAGAAATGTATGATGCTGCGGAACTGTTGGAAAATGAAGCATCAGCGAAAAATATGACATTGTCATATTTTATCGAACCGGAACTCCGGTTCGATAATCAGGAATCAGATAAACAGGAATCTTTCTTGTTGAGAGACAGGAAACGAATCCTTTTGGTGGAAGATAATGAGGATTTGCGCGGTTTGATGGCAGGGCATCTTCGTGCTTCTTTTGAAATTGTCGAGGCCGGGAATGGGGCGGAAGCATCCGGTATAGTGGAAGAAATGGAAATCGACCTTATCATCAGTGATATTATGATGCCGGTAAAAAACGGAATCACTTTATGCAGGGAGATAAAGGAAAACATGAACTATTCCCATATACCGTTCATTATGCTGACAGCCAGAGGAGGATTAGAGAATCAGATGGAAGGGTTGGACTCCGGTGCGGATGCTTATTTTGAAAAGCCGGTCGATTTCGGACTTCTGAAATTGACTGTGCAGAATATATTCAGGCAACAGCAAAACCTGAAAGAACATTATGCCCGAAATTATTTCGTTGACAGCCGGGAACTGGCGGCTAACCAGCAGGATAATAAATTTATCAGCCGTCTGATTGAGATTATCGAGAGCCGTATCGACCAGCCGGACATGGATGTCAGCTACATTGCCTCCGAGTTATCGATGAGCCGGAGTAAACTCTATGCGAAAGTCAAATCGTTGACGGATAAATCGATCGTCGAGTTCATTAGAAGTTACCGTCTGCGAAAGGCCGCAACATTACTGATAGAGGAAAACTTGTCTATCCGTGAAACGATGGAGCGGATTGGTATCGAGAGCCAGTCATACTTCACCCGTATCTTCAAGAATGAGTTCGGAATGATCCCTACTGCATTTATTCAAAAGAACAAGGCCGGAAAGTAAAATTACCTTTGGGATCTAGCCGGCTGCCTGGGACATACAATGACTTTGTTCCGGGGTAGAGTGATTTTCCCTTGATCTTCTATTCATATCACAGCTGTGATACAAAAGAAATCCATCTGTGAAACAAACGGAATCCAGCTGTGATATGAAAAGAAGACAGTAGTGATATGCAATACTTGCAGTTTGCCTTTTATTTAAAGTAGAATGATGTCACTACACTTCCATGGTCTGACGGCCAGCCTACGGGATGATGGGAGAGGGCTTCCGAACGATACGGGATAAGTTTATCTCCTTTATAATAGATATAGTCGATACGTTGGGGCAGACAGCTTAGTTTTTTGGAACCCAGGTTGATGAGGGGAGACCAGGTCGCCCCTTGATTCAGCAGAATGTCCGGATAGAGGTGGCGGAAACTATCCGTAAAACCTTCGTTGAGGACTTGTCTGGATACTTCCAGTTTGGCAAAAGCGCCCAGGTGGGCGGGACGTGCCTGTTCGTTCCAGTCCAGATGCGAATCGCAGTTGAAGTCACCGACCAATATGACCGGGGTTTCTGCCGATTGGGCAGTGTGGGGAGTCATTTGTTTCAGAATCTCCCTGATCTCCGGGATGCGGGTTTGTGCTTCATCTTCTTCATATTTCTTTACGGCTGCTTTTCCTTTGTTCAGGTCCGAAACATCGGGCAGATAATGGAGCCAGATATCGTAGAAAGCAATCTGTTGTTCTTCACTTATGCGGATGAGTGCCCCTCCTGAATTGAATGAGCGGAACAGTTGGATCGTTTCATCTATCGGATAACGGCTCATGATGCTGAGATTGGAACTGATCAGATAGAAATAATACCCCAGGGAATCAGCAATGATTGCTCCGGAACCGTATGTCTCGATCAGACCGATCACATCTGCATTTTCCTTTTTTAATACTTCGATGACGCGGTTTACACCGACCTGTTTACCAAAGCGGCGTCCTCCGTGCCATATATTCCAGACCTGTACTTTTAACCGGTCGGGTTTGTATGACGGATAAAGAGGGGATAAAGGAAAGAACTGCTTGTAACTCTCTCGTACTTCCGCGCTGCTGACCGGGCGGTCCCACATTTTCACTTCATCGATTTTTCCGTTGAAAGCCATCCATTCCCCCCGGCATTCCCAGTCTTGCTCTTCGTCGCTTCCTCCTATAATCGTCCGGAATTTACTTTCAAGTGATTTCAATCCTTCGATCTGATAAATGGCGACATTGCGTCCGTCCAGATACATCCATACTTCTCCCTTTGTCTTGTCTACAGAGACTGTCAGTTGGTGCCACTTTCCGTCATTGATCGCCTGGCGCTGTGCTGTCGGTTGGTAGGTGTAACTGTTTTTTCCGTCATTCAGGCTCAGGTACCAGGCTCCGTTTTCCTGTGTGCCGATACGCCAGCCGGTAGGTTCCTTGGTGGTGGCATTTGTCATGATCGGTGTACCTAAAGGAGCGTCCGGCTTGGTTTTAACCCAGACCTGCAAGGAAAAAGAACGGCCGTCGTCGAAAGACGGACAATCTTTTGTCGTCAGGGAAAGGGGAATACGGTAAGCGACTTCATCTGTCAAGTCGAGGGCTTTCCCTTTCAGTCCTTCACTGTAAGACGATGTATGTACCAGAAAAAGGGAAGATGAATCCCGCGTCGCAATTTCTGCCATCCGGATCGCTTCCGGTTGCGGGTTATCGAATGACTGATAGTAGGCCAGCCCCTGTCCGGGGCTTTGCGCTACTATGTTAGAACAGAGGGTTATCAGAGATATACCCGAAATTAGTTTGTTAAGCATAAATAAGAATGGTGTTTAATAACCTTCATTCTGGGGAAGAAGGTTACTGTTTAATGTTATCTCACTTGTCGGTACTCCGAACAGGCGATGCCAGCTATGCACGTTGCGGGCTGCTTCTTTGGGATAATACGCCTCGGAGAATAGAAATTCGATATCATCCAGATGGGTGACACCCTTGATTGCCGCCTCAAGTGTTCCGGTACGGGAAAGATCGAATTTACGGTGTCCCTCAAAGCAAAGCTCTAATGCACGTTCTTTCAGGATTGCCGTTCTCAGTTCGCTTTGTGAAAGTCCTTTGAGCTCCCAGCCCGGATTGAGGGTATTGTCTTTGTTTGTATAGGCGCGTTTTCTGACTTCATTGATGTAAGTGAATGCTTCGCCTGTATTTCCCTGTTCATTCAGCGCTTCGGCATACATCAGCAGTACATCCGACCAGCGCAGGATCGGGAAGTTTAGCGATGTACCCGAACGGTCTGGACGGCGGTTGTTTACATCGCAGAATTTGACGATATATGGCATACGGACAATCTCTCCCTTGTATTTGATACCGGCACCGAGATGTTTGGCTGATGTGCCTGTACCGTCTATCAACTCCTTATATTTGGATTCGGAAGCCAGGCGGAAATTGAAACCCCACCGGTTGTCATTCTCCGTATCATACCATTGGTCTTCTTTCGGTACGTAGTAGGAGGCAAAAGGCAGTAACGGGGCAATGGCACTGCCATTGTTATACGGACTGTCGTCATCTTCTGTGAAATCACCGTAACAAGTGGTCTGTGCCGGCGATTCTTTTTTCTCTATCAGTGACTGGATAGCCAAAAGGCTTTCTTTACTGTTGTTGTATTTTGAATCGAAAACATCGGCATACTGGTTCAGTAAACCCCGCTTACCTTCCGAATAAAGAGTTTTACAGAGTTCGGCGCATTTGGCGTAATCTTTTTCAAACAGGTAGACCTTTGCCATCATACCGATTGCTGTACTGCGGCTGATACGTCCGGCATCATTGCTGCTGTACTCGTCGAATTCAGGTAAATGGTCGGCGGCATATTGCATATCTGCCAGTACGATCTCTTTTCTGATCTGGCTGGCGGGTGTGCGTGAAAGATGCAACAGTGAATTCAAATCCTCGGCAGGTTCGGTGATGACCGGCAGATCGCCGAAAAAGTTTGTCAGGTGGAAATAAAGGAATCCCCTGATGAAACGTGCTTCAGCCAGCAGCCGTTCTTTTCCGGCATGTTTGAACAGGGAAGCATCCATGTTTTCTATACTGGCGATCGAGAGGTTGGCATTCCGGATATACTTGTAGCTATCCCGCCATACCCACCAGATACGTTGGGCGGAAGCATCGTGTGTATAGGTCGCTATCGGGTCGAGTGTCGGCCAGTTATCGCTAGGGGAACGTGTTCCCAGGTCTGTCCCGAATTCCATGACCATCATTGCCTGGCGACTATATACGTTCGCATCCCCGAAGGCATTGTAGAGATCATTTATGTTTGATAAAGCATTCTCTTCATCTGTAAAGAAGTTGCTACCAGCAACGTCTCCTCTCGGATCTTCATCCAGTAATCCGGAGCAGGAGGCTGTAGTGAACAGGATAAATAAAATCAGAAGGATATTATACTTTTTCATCTTTCAATCATTTTATAGGTTTACAAAGTGAATTTAAGTCCGATGGAGAATGAACGGTTCATCGGATATTGTCCCCAGTCGTATCCTTTCAGGATCGGGCTGGTGGAGTAGAGGCTGACTTCCGGGTCGTATCCGCGGTAGTTGCAGATATTGAACAGGTTGTTGCCGGTTGCATATACTCTGGCTGAGGCTAGGCCGATATATTGCAGCAGGTTGCGGGGTAAATCATACGCCAGGGTCAGCGAAGAGAGACGAAGGAAACTACCGTTCTCTACGAAACGTGAATCGACGGAGTAGATGTAACTGTTTCCAGGACGTGCAACGTCTGTATCCGGATTTTCAGGAGTCCACATCTTCTCTGCCAGTTCGCGATAGCAGTTTACGTTGGCATTACCCGGCAGGAAATAGGCACTGTTCAGGTTCATCACATCGTTGCCTACCGAATACTGGAAGAAGGCGTTCAGGGATATTCCTTTATAGGTTACTGTTGTGCCTAATCCTCCGAAGAAATCCGGATTGGCATTACCGATAACGGTAGAGTTGTTCGGATCATCGGGAATATTTTTAAATTTCGGATCTCCCGGACGGGCGGATAGATTTCCAGCGTCGATATCCTGCTGGGTCAGTACACCTTCGTATACCTGACCGTAAAACAGTCCGACGGGTGATCCTACTTTCAGGATACTGCTGTAATAACCGCCCCAATGTTCTCCTACCGGTTTTTCCTGGTCCGGGCCAAGGCTCAGTACCTTGCTGCGGTTGGTCGAGATATTGAAGTTCATATCCCACTGAAAATCCTTCTTGTTTATAAGGGAAGCATTTAATGATAATTCAACTCCCTGGTTGGAGAGCGATCCCAGATTCTGCAACTGGGTGGATTGTCCAATGTAGGAAGGAACGGATATCTCCCATAACAGGTCGCTGGTCTTTTTATGATAATAGTCGAGCGAACCGGTCAGGACGGAGTTGAAAAAAGAAAAATCGATTCCGGCATCGAACTGGTCTGTTTTTTCCCAGGTAAGATCTTTGCTGGGGACTTTGCTCGGAGTGTAAGTTACGACTTCCTGGCCTCCGAGGATCGTGCTGCCGGATGAGAAGAGCGACTGGGTTGAATAGATATCGATAGCCTGGTTTCCGACACGGCCATAGCTGAGGCGGAGTTTCAGATCGTTCACAACCTGTTGGCTTTTCATGAAATCTTCTTCCGTAATTCTCCAGCCGACGGAAACGGAAGGGAAAAATGCCCATTTGTTTCCCGGAGAAAAACGGGATGATCCGTCGTAACGGGCTACGGCTGTCAGCAGATAACGATTGTCATAAGAATAGTTGATACGTCCAAGCCAGGACATATATCCCCAGTTGTGGTAACCTGATTTGACCGAGTTTTTCAGTTGGGCGGAGTTCAGGTCATAGAATCCGGTGATATCATTGGCAAAGTTCGAGACTTCGGTAGATAACCCTTTATCGTAGCCTTTTTGCGCGGTGAAACCTCCCAGGGCAGAAAATGAGTGTACTTCTTTTTTCAGTGTGTAGGTCAATGTATGCTCTGTCAGCAAGTCCTGTGTTTGCAAGGTAGTGGCCTTGGCACTGTTGGTTTTTTCCTGATAAGAGCCTTTACGCGGAGAGAAATAATCTTCACGCCAGTAGTTCCATTTGATACCTAATGTAGAACGCCAGGTGAAATGTTCTCCTATCTTGAATTGCAGGTAAGAGTTGTTCAGTACGTAATAGGTATTCTTTTCATCCGTAGGCAGCAAGGCTTCTGCGAGGGGATTACGGCCGAGCGGGCGGCTGGGTTCGGTATAATTATACGAACCGTCCGGATTGAATGCCGTTCCGATAGGTGACATGCCTATTCCGTAAACGGCTAGTGAATAATCGCTCGGGAGTGTGGATATATCGCTGAATTCGCGTGACAGGCTGACTGTTGTGCCAAGACTGAACCAGGGATTGACTTCCGCATCTACATTCGTACGTAAAGTCGTACGGTTAAAACCGGAACCGACCATGATGCCATCCTGATCGAAATGGTTCAGCGAGATCAGGTATTTGATCTTTTCCGTACCACCGCTGCTTGACAGGTTTACATTATATACAGGAGCTGTGCGGAATAGTTCGTCCTGCCAGTCTACGCCTGTAACTTTGGACGGGTCGTCATAAGGAACCGTGGTCCCGTTCATTCGGGCAATTTTATTGAGATAAGAAGCATATTCTCCGGTAGAGAGCAAGTCTATCTTTTTAGGTAACTTTTGCCAGCCGTAGGATGCTTCCACGTCAAACTGTGCTTTACCTTCTTTTCCCCTTTTGGTCGTAATCAGGATAACACCGTTTGAACCGCGGGCTCCGTAAATGGCAGTGGATGTAGCATCTTTCAGTACTTCAATGGATTCGATATCATTCGGATTCAGGGAATTCAGGTCTCCGGCATCGATAAAACCGTCGATTACATAAAGCGGTTCGTTGCTAGCGGAAAGTGAGTTGCCGCCACGGATACGGATACTCGATGAGGCTCCCGGTGTTCCGTTTGACTGAACGACCTGCATCCCGGCTACACGTCCGCGCAATAGCTGGTCGACGCGGGGAACCGGTTGTTCGGCCAGCTCTTTTCCGCGTACTGAAGTGATTGCACTGATCAGGTCTGACTTCTTTTGTGTACCATACCCAACGACAACTATTTCCTCCAGGTTCTGTGTGTCTTCCGTCATTTTGATGGAGAGGGAAGTTTGTGTGCCGGCTTTTATCTGCAAAGGGTTGTAGCCTATATAGCTGATCTCCAGGATATCGCCGGGAGAAGCCTGAATGACAAACTTACCGTCCAGGTCTGTGACTGTACCGTTCGTGGTCCCTTTGACCATGATGTTGGCTCCGATGATCGGTTCCCCTTTTTCGTCGGTAACAACGCCGTTGATCGTTCCCGACTGTCGGGAGGATTGAGCCGGTTGCGGTGTCTTGTCCGGTTTGATGATAATGTGTTTGTTTTTGATTTCATATTTCAGGCCTTTTCCTTTCAGTACCTGATTCAGAATATCGTTAATGGATTCGCTGCTTATTTGCAGACTGATTTTCTGCCGGGTATCCACGTCGCCGGTTTCAAAGAAGAAAATGTAATCGCTCTGTTTTCTGATTGTTTCAAAAGCCTCTTTTATCGTGGCATTTTGAAGATCCAGTGTGATCTTTTGATTTTGTGGTAATGCTGCGAACGCCTGTTGCATACTTGTTGCGAAAAGTATCATACATAACCAGGATACATAGAACCGGTTGCGAACAATTAGCGTGATTTTTCTTTCTTTATAAAGAATGTTTTCCATACTTTTGTAATGTGATTAGAATTTAATTATTAAGTTTTAATGAACTCGTGAGTCGGGAAATGGTGCGAACATTTTCCGGCTCTTTTTTGTGCTTTCTTTTTTTCTTTTCGTGATTCTCCTTTCTTTTTTAATTATCAACTATTTTAATATATCTCAATGATATTGTTATTTCGTCTGTAAGTAAATTTCTCACTGGAAGACATAATCGTCAGAATGTCGTTAAGCGTATCCGTGCTGCGGAACTCTCCGTAGAAACGAAGTTTCCGACGTTCCGGATTTCGGAAAATGAAGGTTACGTCGAAAGCTTTTTCCAACTGTCCGGCGATTTCTTCAAAACTGACTTCATTAAAGAAGTGGGCTCCTGTTGTCCATTGGCAGATTGCGTCCGTCGAAACTTTTCTGACTTCTGTCTTTCCGGTCAGTCTGCTATAAACGGCTTGCTGTTGAGGTACCATAATGACAGAATTGGCTGGGGCTGCTTTGTCTATCATGTTTACAGAACCTTCAGCCAGGGTAACGGCTATTTCCTGATCGTCGGAATAGGCTTTGACATTGAATTTTGTACCCAGTACCTTCACATCGATTTCTTTTGCATTGACGATGAACGGCAGCTTTTCATTACGGGCCACTTCAAAATAACCTTCTCCTTCCAGTATGACCTGTCGGTTCTTCTGTGAGAATCCGGGTTGACAGCTGAATTTACTACCGGCATTCAGCCATACTATGGTTCCGTCTTCCAGTTGGAGGCGGCTTCGTGAACCGAGCGGCACTTCAATGGTTCGTATCATTGCCTGCTCGTCCTGCTTGTTAGACTGGTTGAACAGATATAATCCGGTAGTACCCAGGAAAACTCCGACCAGCAGAGCCGCTGCGATCCGGGTATATTCCCGTAGGAACAGATATTTTTGTTTTCTGAATCCGGCCTGTTCGGCAAAACGTCGGTATACGGCTTCGTTCTTTCTTCCGTTTTTATGTTGCTTGTCATACGAAGATAGCCACAGCTCGGTCATTTCATAATAATGTTTTTTATGAGACTCGTTTGCTGCGACCCAACGGCTGAGTTCTTTCTCCTGCTCAGGAATAAGTGACCGGTTCAGATAACCGGTGATCAGCTCGTCGTAGTATTCTTGTTGTTTATTTTGATCCATTTTTATGCTTCTTATCCTAAAGACAACATAGGGGTAGAGCGAGGGTAGTGAAAAATGAAATATTTTTCAAAAAAATGATTTTGGATTGAAATGTATCAGAATAAAATGGAAGATAAATAGCCTTTCATACGGGTACGGAGGGTAGACAGGGCCTGTTTAATATGGTATTTGACTGTGTTAACCGAGATGCCGACTTTATCTGCGATCTCGTCGTAAGCCAACTCTTCGATCCGGCTAAAGATGAAAACTTGCCGGGTTTCGCGGGGAAGTTTATTGATTTCGAGGAGTATTTGCTCGTTGAGTTCTTTTTCTAGCAATTGTCCCAACGGATATTCATCGGAGAGGAACAGTCCCTGAAGAATTGCTTCCGGGTATTCTTCGTAATCGTCGATACTGATTTCCCGGTCTGCAAATAATTTCTTTTGATAATTGATTGCATAATTACGTATGCAACAGACCAGATAGGCTTGCAGTGAAGAGGTGATATGGAGTGATTCGCGTGTTTCCCATATATGGGATAATACATCACCGACGATGGTATCGGCTACTGTATCATCCCTTACATATTGACAGGCAATACGGAATAGAAGATGATAATAGTTGTCAAATAAAGTGCGGTAGGCTCTGCTTTCCCCACTTTTCAAACCGGCTATTAATTCTGTTTCATGAATCTCCACGATAGTATTGTAGATATTGCTCCCTTTAACGGATACAATATTACAAGATAGAAACGTAAAACACAAATCTTATTTATGCCTATTTTAATTTTCTGTCTTTCCGATATGCTTCATTACCTTGGCATCCAGATAGAATATCAGTTCTTCGGCGATGTTGGTACAGTGGTCGCCGAAGCGTTCCATTTTGCGGATGACTCCGGCCATGTAAAGGCCGACCAGGGCACTTCCCGGATGCTTTTCTATGTAATCGGCAATGATCCTGGTCGAGTTATGGTTGATCTCGTCGATCAGGTTGTCTTTCAGGAAGATGCGTGATGCAATTTCAGAACTTTCTTTTTCGAATGCTTCCTGGCTGAGTGTAAGCATACTCAGCAATTCCTGCAACATTTCTTCCACCCGGGTATCCTTTATCAGTTGTGGGTCGACGGGAACACCTTCCGGCAGGTTTCCGGCAAAACGGGCGATACTTTCGGCAAAGTCTCCCAAGCGTTCCAGGTTCGTGTTGATTTTGTACATGGCAAGAACGAAGCGCAGGTCGACGGCAACGGGAGCATATAGGGCAATGATATCTTCGCAGTCGCTGTCTATCTTCAGTTCGAACGCATTTACCCGGCGTTCGCGGCTGATTACTTTGTAGGCCAGTTCCTTGTCTCCGGTTAGCATGGCTTCGCCGGCATTATATAACTGTTGGTGGACCAATGCCCACATCTCGCTGATGCTGTTTTTTAAGGAGGCAATCTCCTGATCTATGACTTTCATATATAATCGTTCAATTTTTAATTCTTAATTTTCAATTACCCGAACCGTCCCGTAATATAATTCTGAGTCGATTCCTTTTCCGGATTGGTAAATATCTTACGTGTATTATCGAACTCTATCAGTTCCCCCAGATAAAAGTACCCGGTCTTGTCGCTGACACGGGCAGCCTGTTGCATATTATGGGTAACGATTACGATAGTATATTCGCTTTTTAGTTCATGTATCAGGTCTTCTATCTTACCGGTCGATATAGGGTCCAGTGCTGAAGTCGGTTCGTCCATTAAAAGAATGGAAGGCGATATGGCTAATGCACGGGCGATACACAGACGTTGTTGCTGGCCGCCGGACAGGGCGAAAGCCGATTCTTTCAGTTTATCCTTTACTTCATCCCAAAGAACAACCTGTTTGAGGGTTTTGACAACAGTTTCTTCGATATAAGCATTGTCCTTTATCCCGTTTACCCGGAGCCCGTAGGCAACGTTTTCAAAGATTGTTTTCGGGAAAGGATTCGGTTTCTGGAATACCATGCCTACATTTTTCCGGAGCAGGTCGACCTTTTCTCCTTTACCGTAAATATCTCTTCCGTCGATCCCGATTTTTCCGTCCATGTGCGTGTCGGGTATCAGGTCGTTCATCCGGTTGAATAAGCGCAGGAAGGTGGATTTACCACAACCGGACGGTCCGATAAAGGCGACCGACGTGTTTGCTTCAATTTGCATAGATATATTCTTTAAGGCATGAAAATCGCCATAATAGAAATCTACATTCTGAGCATCAATCTTTATCATAATATTGTTGTTTTATTCTTTGTATTGGGTGTATGCGATTAGTTCATTTTTACTTTTCTGGCGAAATAGCCTCTCAGCGCATTGGCCAGTAAGTTTACGATTAATACGATTGCAATCAGTACCAGAGCCGTTCCGTAGGCCATTCCACGCGAGGCTTCGATGTCTGTTCCGCTGGTGGAAATAACATACAGATGATAGGGCAGGGCCATACACTGGTCGAAGATGCTTCCCGGCAGCTGGGGCAGGAAGTAAGCGGCAACGGTAAACAGGATAGGAGCCGTCTCGCCGGATACACGTCCGATAGACAGGATTAATCCGGTAATGATATTCGGAAAAGCCATCGGTAATACAACCCTGCGAATGGTTTGCAACTTGGTAGCTCCCAGTGCCAGACTGCCGTGGCGGAAAGAATCGTCGATGCTTTTGAGGGCTTCTTCCGTTGTACGGATAATCAGTGGTAAAGACATCAGTGCCAGGGTAAACGAACCGGCGATGATGGAGTCTCCCCACCCCAGGGTAACGACGAACAGGGACATTCCGAATAGTCCGAATACAACCGACGGTACACCGCTCAGGTTATTGGTCATAATCCGGATGAAACGGATTATTTTTCCGTTTGTCGCATATTCATTCATATAGATACCGCTCATGATTCCGATTGGGAAACTAATCAGGCTGCTGCCCAATACCAGATAAAGTGTTCCGACAATCGCCGGGAAAATACCTCCGGCAGTCATCCCGTCGGCCGGCGCTTCCGTCAGGAAATCCCAGCTGATTACTTTTCCTCCCTGGATAATGATAAAACCGAGAATAAGGAAAAGAATGACAACAACCAGATAACTGAGAAGTGTGAATATACCGAACGCAACTTTCTGTGAAGTCCGTTTCTTTGTGTCAACATTGCCTAACTTTTGAACAGGTGCCATAGCTTAATCACATTTTTCTTTTGGATGAAATGTATTCTACCGTAATGCTTAACAGTAGTGTAATGATAAATAATACTGCCCCTAACAGGAACAATGCCTGGTAATGAGCTCCTCCGGCGGGTGCTTCTCCCAGTTCTGCCGCGATGGTTGCCGGAATGGTCCGTACGGGTTCAAAGAAGGAGGTCGGGATAACGGCCGCATTTCCTGTTACCATCAGGACGGCCATTGTTTCTCCGATTGCCCGCCCGATACCCAGGACAATTGCCGATGTGATACCGGATATGGAATAGGGGATGATTACCTTATAGATTGTTTGCCATTGGGTTGCTCCCAGGGCCAGACTCGCTTCTTTCATGGCACGCGGCGTGGTGCGCATGGCATCTTCGGCAACCGTGATAATGGTCGGCAACGCCATGATGGCCAGAACGACACTGCCGGCAAAGGCTGTTTCTCCAACCGGAAGGTTCAGCCATTTCTGTATGAGCGGAACGATTACGACCAATCCGAAGAAACCGTATACGACCGAAGGAATCCCTGCCAGCAATTCAATAACCGGCTTCAGTATCTCCCGGGTCCGTTTATTTGCGATTTCTGCCAGGTAGATGGCAACGGCAATACCGAAAGGGAGCGAAAGAACAATGGCGCCGATACTGACCAGTAATGTTCCGAGCAACAGGGGGATCAATCCGAAGATTGGGGCAGGCGCAGAGGTCGGGTACCATTTGGTGCCGGCGAAGAAGTCGGAAAGCGATATTTTCTCTTCGGGAAGAACGGTTCCCCTGAAGTCTTTCGCCAGATATTGCTGAGGAAAGAATGCGATGATTCCCGGCTCTTTGCTGACGAGTTCGCTGATCTTGTCGGGAACGTACTGAAACTCATCTCCCAATTCTTCTTCACTGTAATATTGCGTCAGGTCGGAAAAACGAAAGACCAGGATTTCTTCATCCTTGCCGTTAACCTCTTTCCAGTTGGTTATTTTGGCATCGAAAATATCCATGATTGTTTCCGGTGACAGATGACTCACATCGTTGCTCTTATTCACGGCAAGCACGTATCCCTCTTCGACTACCGGACTGTTGAAAAGGCCGGATGCTTCTTTAAAAAGAAAAAAGACAATCAGCAGAATCGTGAAACTGGTTACACCTCCGCTGATTAATAATCCTCCTTCTACAATTTTTTCAAAAAACTTTCTCACGTCATTAACCTCTTTGTTCTGAGTGCAAAGTAAGGTAACATGTATTAAGAACGGGTTAAGACGCTTTGAAGTAAATATTACATTGATGTTTCGAAAGTATTACAAAACCTGCTTAATAAGTAGACATTCGGCTACTTATTAAGCAGTGGGGTACTCTACTTATCGAGTAGACGAAGGCTTACTTAGTAAGTAAAGAAGACATCCGGTTGGTAAGTAGAGAGGGAACAGTTCGGTAAGTAGATGCTTTTTCGATGGATGTTGTCGTTTTTTAGAATATAAACATGTATATTTGCCACAAACTTAAAAACTTAATAACCTATTTTTATCATGAACAAATTTCTTTCGTATGGTGTGTTTGCGTTCACAGTGTTGTTGTCTTCGTGTGATTCGCAACCCAAACAAGAACCCCTTGCTGATGTGATTGACCGTGGTTTGAAAGCATCGACCGAACAGGCCCTTTTGATGGCTAAAGACCTGGAAAGCCAGGAAGGCCGTCTTCCCAAAGCAATCGGAAAGGACGGAAAACTGGAAACAAGCGACTATAGTTGGTGGTGCAGCGGTTTCTTCCCCGGCGAATTATGGTATCTGTACGAAAACAATCCGACTCCGGAATTAAAGAAATATGCCGAAATGTTTACGGACCGTGTGGAAGAAGTGAAGAATATCACTTACAGCCACGATGTCGGTTTCATGCTATATTGCAGTTATGGAAACGGTTATCGCCTGACCGGCAAACCGGAATATAAAGAGGTGATGCTGACCGGTGCCAATTCGCTGGCGACTCGTTTTGACGAGCGGGTGGGAGCTATCCGTTCCTGGGACTTCAATAAAAAAATCTGGCAGTTCCCGGTTATTATTGATAATATGATGAATCTGGAGTTTTTCAGTTGGGCTTCCAAAGCATCCGGTGACGACCGTTTTTATAAAATGGCTGTTTCTCATGCCGACAAGACAATGAATAATCATTTCCGTGACGATTATAGCTGTTATCATGTGGTTTCGTACGATACGATAACCGGTGTTCCTCATAAGAAACAAACTCACCAGGGAGCTGCCGACGAATCAGCATGGGCACGTGGACAGGCCTGGGCGTTGTATGGTTTCACCATGATGTATCGCGAAACCGGCAAACCTGAATATCTGAATCAGGCTAAACATATTGCGGCATTTATCATGAACAATCCGAATATGCCGGCTGATAAGGTTCCGTATTGGGATTTTGATGCTCCGGGTATCCCGAATGTGCCGAGAGATGCTTCTGCCGCGGCTATTATGGCTTCTGCACTGATTGAACTGAGCCAACTGGATAAGAGCGAAGAAGCAAAAAGCTACCTCGATTTTGCAGAACAGCAGGTTCGTTCTCTGACAACTCCCGAATATCTGGCAGCGAAAGGAACGAACTGTAATTTTGCTTTGATGCATTCCACCGGTCATTTCCCCGGAAACAGCGAAGTGGATGTTCCGTTGAGTTATGCTGACTATTATTATGTGGAAGCATTGATGCGTTTAAAGAAACTGACTGAAAAATAATGCTATTATGACAAATCTTCTGAAAACAACCGCTATTTTGGTTTGCTGCCTCTGCATTCCTTTCGCAGGAAAAGCGCAGCAAAACGGTACCCAGGACCGTGCTTTCTGGGTAGAAACATTGACCCGTATCGCTGACCCGGTATTGACAAACCTGAGCAACAATACGTTGAAAAAGAATATGCCTTACGAGTCTTTATCGAAAGACAGAAGTGACTTCTCGCATCTGGAAGCGGTAGGTCGTCTGGTATGCGGTATTGCCCCTTGGCTGGAACTGGGTCCGGACAATACGCCCGAAGGACAACTGCGTGATAAATATATCGAACTGACAGTGAAAGGCCTGAAGAATGCCGTAAACCCGGATTCTCCCGATTATCTGGTCTTTGGAAAACCGTATCAGCCGTTGGTAGATGCCGCTTTCCTGGCTCAGGGATTGTTGCGTGCCAGAACCCAGCTGTGGGATAACCTGGACCCGCAGGCTAAGGAATGGATGATTACGGAATTTAAACGTAGCCGTGCCATCAAGCCTTGGGAAAACAACTGGCTGTTGTTTGCTTCTATGGTCGAGGCGGCTTTGCTGGAATTTACCGGCGAATGCGATATGGACCGCCTGACGTATGGTGTCAAAAAGTTCCGTGACGAATGGTATAAAGGAGATGCGCTGTATGGTGACGGTCCTGCTTTCCACATGGATTATTATAACAGTTTTGTTATCCATCCGATGCTGACAGATGTTTTGCTGACGATGAAAAAGCATAATCTGGAAGGGGCGGACTTTCTCGATGTGCAGTTGCCGCGTTTAACCCGTTATGCCGAACAGTTGGAACGTTTTATCTCGCCGGAAGGAACCTTCCCTGTAGTAGGCCGTTCTATCGTGTATCGTTTTGGCGCGTTTCATGCATTGGCACAAGCCAGTTTGATGCACGTGCTTCCGGAAAGAGTGAAACCGGCCCAGGTACGCTGTGCTATGACGGCTGTTATCCGTAACCAGATGAAATCGCCGAAGAACTTTGATGCAAACGGTTGGTTGCGTGTTGGTTTCACCGGTGAACAAATCGATATGTCAGAGTCTTATATTAACACAGGGAGTGTTTATTTGTGTGCCGTAGGTTTGCTGTCTTTAGGATTGCCGGCTACCGACGAATATTGGTCGGCCCCTTACACCGAATGGACGAATTTGCGTGCCTGGAAGGGTGAAAGCGATGTAAAGGCAGATCATGCGCTTAAGTAATTGAAAATGAAGAATTGAAAATTAAATACAGATAAGAATATGAAAACAAATTATGAATTGCGCTATGCTGCGCATCCGGAAGATGCCAAGCAATATGATACGAAACGTATTCGTCGGGATTTCCTGATCGAAACAGTTTTCGCGCCGAATGAAGTGAACATGGTTTATTCCATGTACGACCGTATGATTGTTGGCGGCGCCATGCCTGCCGGCGAAGTGTTGCAACTGGAAGCGATTGATCCGTTGAAAGCTCCCTATTTCCTGACACGCCGTGAAATGGGTATTTTCAATGTGGGTGGTCCCGGTATTGTAAAAGCCGGCGATGCCACTTTCGAGCTCGATTTTAAGGAAGCTCTTTACCTGGGTTCGGGAGATCGTGAAGTGACTTTTGAAAGCAAGGATGCAAAGAACCCGGCTAAGTTCTATTTCAACTCGACTACGGCTCATCGTAATTATCCGGATAAGAAAGTGACGAAAGCGGATGCCGTTGTTGCAGCTATGGGTTCACTGGAAATGTCGAACGACCGTAACATCAATAAGATGATCGTGAATCAGGTATTGCCTACCTGTCAGTTGCAGATGGGTATGACCGAATTGAAACCGGGTAGCGTATGGAATACAATGCCGGCGCATGTTCACAGCCGTCGTATGGAAGCCTATTTCTATTTCGATATTCCGGAAGACCAGGCCATCTGTCATTTTATGGGTGAGGTGGATGAAACCCGCCATATCTGGATGAAGGGCGACCAGGCTGTTTTGTCTCCCGAATGGTCTATCCACAGTGCAGCTGCTACGCACAACTATACCTTTATCTGGGGTATGGGTGGCGAAAATCTGGACTATGGCGATCAGGATTTCTCTAAAATTACGGACTTAAAATAATATGCCAATGGGGAAAATGTGCCTATGTGCCAATTCCCCGTTGCTATAAATAAAAAAATCAGTGTTAACTGCTTGTGCGTTTATTGGCACATTGGCATATTGGCACATTAACACATTAATTATTATGGTAAATTTTTCATTAGAAGGTAAAGTAGCCCTTGTAACAGGTGCTTCTTACGGAATTGGTTTTGCGTTGGCTAGTGCTTTTGCTCAGGCTGGTGCAAAGATCGTTTTCAACGATATCAAACAGGAACTGGTGGATAAAGGTATAGCTGCTTATAAGGCGGAAGGAATCGAAGCAAAAGGGTATGTTTGCGACGTGACTAGCGAAGAGCAGGTAAATGCAATGGTTGCCCAGATCGAGAAAGAAGTAGGCGTTATCGACATCCTGGTAAACAATGCCGGTATCATCAAACGTATTCCGATGCACGAAATGAGTGCTGCCGAATTCCGTCAGGTAATCGATGTGGACCTGAACGCTCCGTTTATCGTTTCTAAAGCCGTTATCCCTTCTATGATAAAGAAAGGTCACGGAAAAATCATCAACATCTGTTCGATGATGAGCGAACTGGGACGTGAAACAGTTTCTGCTTATGCGGCTGCAAAAGGCGGTTTAAAGATGCTGACACGTAATATCGCATCCGAATATGGTCAATATAACATCCAGTGTAACGGTATCGGCCCGGGTTATATCGCAACTCCGCAAACGGCCCCGCTTCGTGAAACTCAGCCGGACGGCTCACGTCATCCGTTCGATTCTTTCATTATCGCGAAGACTCCGGCAGCCCGTTGGGGAACTCCGGAAGATTTGATGGGACCGGCTGTGTTCCTGGCTTCCGATGCTTCTGATTTCGTAAACGGACATGTATTATATGTAGACGGCGGTATCCTGGCTTATATCGGAAAACAACCCTGATAAATACCGGATAAAGACTCGTTTGTCTTACTGATATAAAAGATTCCTTCCGAGAGAAATTCGGTTTTCTTTCGGAAGGAATTTTATTTTCACCCGGATGGAGTAAAAAGAATTACTGATTACGTAAGTATGATTATTGTAAGATAATAATTATCTTTGCATAAAAAGGTTGTTGTATGCTTCTGATAAATAATCCATTTGTAACAAGCGGCTATATTGCCCCCGAATATTTCTGTGACCGTGAAAAGGAAACGGAAGAGTTGCTTCGCTGGCTGTTGAATGAGAATAATGTGGCTGTCATTTCTACCCGCCGTATGGGAAAGACCGGATTGATTCAGCATTGTTTTCAATTGGCTGAGGTGAAAGATCATTATTATACTTTTCTTATCGACATCTATGCAACGAAGACGCTTCGCGAGTTTGTTTTTCAATTGGGAAAAGCTATTCTTACTGCTTTAAAGCCTAAGGGACGGAAGACGTGGGAATTGTTCATTAATAGTCTGACATCGTTGAAGGCTGGATTCACCTTTGATATGTCCGGTATGCCTCAATGGAATATAGAGTTGGGAGATGTCAAATCACCGGAGACGACGCTGGATGAGATATTTCATTATCTTTCCTTATCAGACAAACCTTGTATTGTTGCAATTGATGAATTTCAGCAAGTCGCTCAATATCCGGAAAAAAATACGGAAGCATTGCTCCGTACCTATATTCAGCATTGTCCTAATGCCCGCTTTGTGTTTGCCGGTTCTCAGCGTCATCTGATGGGAGAGATGTTTATCAGCCCGGCCCGTCCTTTTTATCAGAGTGTGTCGATTCTTCATTTGGCAGCTATTGATAGGCAAAAATATATCGAATTTGCCCGGCATCATTTCAGAATGGCTCAAAAGGATATAGATGAGGAGGTTGTAGCTTCTTTGTATGATCGTTTTGAAGGAATTACCTGGTATCTTCAGAAAATATTGAATATCCTTTTTGCTGTAACTCCCCCCGGTGAGGTTTGTAATAAAGAGATGATTGAGCAAGCCATACATTTTATCCTGGATTCTTATTCGTTTACCTATTCGGAATTGCTCTATCAGTTACCGGAAAAGCAAAAAGAATTACTGATTGCAATCTGTAAGGAGGGAAAAGCGACCGCATTAACTTCCGGGAAATTTATCCATAAATACAGTTTACCATCGAGCAGTTCGGTTCAATCTGCTTTAAAAGGTTTGTTGGAAAAGGATTTTGTAACCAAAGAAGGGGCTTTTTATATGGTTTATGACCGTTTCTTCTCTTTGTGGCTGAGACGTATGTAATATATTGCAGTTACAATCCTTAAAAACTTGTTTAAAACGAGATTTGAGTCTCTCATCGATTTGAACAAAAAAGTCCCGAAGTGTTTTGGCACTTCGGGACTTCATATGATATAAAAAGTCGCAATTACTTATTATACTTGCTCCAGTCTACATTGTGCATATCGCCGCTAGCAGCCAGTTCTTCGTGGAATGCGAAGCAACATTTCAGGTTTTGCGGGGTATGGCCCTTTACGCCCATTGCCAGATATTCTCTTAACAGAGGTTTGTAATCCGGGTGAACGCAATTGTCGATGATACAGTTGGCACGTTCGATCGGAGATTTACCGCGCAGGTCGGCTACACCGTATTCGGTGATGATGATCTTCACTGAGTGTTCGCTGTGATCCAGGTGAGATACCATCGGAACGAAAGCGCTGATCTTTCCCTCTTTCGCTGTAGAAGGAGTAGTGAAGATAGACAACATCGCTGAACGGGTAAAGTCGCCCGAACCACCAATACCGTTCATCATTCTTGTACCTGATACATGAGTAGAGTTGATATTTCCGAAGATGTCAGCTTCCAATGCTGTGTTGATAGCGATCAGGCCTAAGCGGCGGGCTACTTCCGGATTGTTGGAAATTTCCTGCGGACGAAGAAGGATCTTGTCCTTGAAGAAATCAAGATTTGCATAGATTTCGCGAATTACTTCATTACTTACAGATAATGAGCAACCGCTGGCAAATTTAACGCGGCCTTCTTTCATCAGACTGATTACCGCATCCTGGATAACTTCTGTATAGACATTGAACGCAGGAATATTTTTGTTAGCTCCCATACAACCCAAAACAGCGTTGGCAACATTACCTACACCACTCTGTAACGGAACGAATTCTTTCGGCAGACGGCCGGCTTCGATTTCACTTACCAGGAAGTCGGCAACATTTTTACCGATTGCCATTGTGACATCGTCCAGCGGAGAGAATTTACCACCTTCGTTCGGCTCTTCTGTCTTAACGATACCGACGATCTTAGCCGGATCAACCTTCACATAAGGAGTACCGATACGGTCGGAAGGAGTATAAACAGGAATTTCACGACGGTAAGGAGGATCAGCCGGTTCATAAATATCATGCATACCGCGTATTTCTTTCGGGTGGCGGCTGTTCAATTCAATGATGATGCGGTCAGCCATCCGGCAGATAGTCGGAAGGATACCGACACCGCTCGTCGGAACGATTTCACCGTCTTCGGTTACATCAGCAGCTTCAACGATGGCAACGTCGATTTTTCCCAGGAAACCGTAACGCAGGTCTTGTGCAAGTTCAGACAGGTGCATATCGAAATATTGTGCCCCGTGAGAATTCAGTAAAGCGCGCAGATCCTTATTTGACTGGTATGGAGTACGGAATTTGATTGCATTGGCACGAGCCAGTTCACCGTCCAGCTTGTCTCCGGTAGAAGCACCGGTAAACATACCGATCTGGAAAGGATTGCCTTTTTCATGTTCCTCCATTGCTTTTTTAGCAATGGCTCCCGGAACAACTTTCGGACATCCGGCAGGGGTAAAACCACTGAATCCTACGTTATCGTCGTGATGTACGAACGAAGCAGCTTCTTCAGCTGTAATGAATTTTAAAGCCATGATATTATACTGTTTTTATATTAGATAAATACTTGTTAGTCAGCTAAACGGCTGCAAAGGTATTAAAAAAGAATGTAGATTAATACTTGCGGTTGAGTATTTCTGAATAAATAACTGCTTTTCTTAACTCTTCGGCATTATTAAACTCAATATCTTCCAGCATGGAGTGTTCCTCTTCGGCAGGGAAGTTCATAGGTTGGGATGAACTGACTTTTGACTTTTGGATTTCCTGCTCGGTGGATAAAAATGGTTTTGAGGCAGGTGTCTTTTTTTTCTTTTTATGGATCGGTGCAGTTGGTGCTTCCGGCTTTTGAGGGGTAGTTGCCTCCTCCAGAATTTCCCAAAAACCTTTTCCCGAAGAGGTATTTTCCTCCGGGTATGAGTCGTGACCGGGCTGTCCGAGGACTTGTGTCGGGCGCTTTTTTTTGTTTTTTGAACTGAATAAACCGCTTATTGCTGCAACTATCAGAAAAACAATATAGATCCAATCGCCTACGTTATCCATAACTTTGATTATTTTTGCACTCCAAATGTACGAAGAATTATTGAATAGTGAAAGAGGTAAGAATTATAAAGGGTATAAAAGTAAATAAGGGTAACTTCACAGCCACCCTTATTCGATTTAACCAAAACCTTAACTATGAAAAAATTTACGTTTTTCGTATGCAAATATAGTGCTCGGAATTGAACTGTGCAAACCTTTGGAGGTTTATTTTTATAGAATACAAGATTTTAAATTTTATTAACGAGAACGAAATGACGAATCAGGAAAATGGCGTAGACTTAAAATCTACAGCCGCAAATGAGGAAAAAAAGTTGTTCATCGAGACCTACGGGTGCCAGATGAATGTAGCGGACAGTGAGGTGGTCGCCTCCATTATGAAAATGGACGGATACACCCTGACTGACAAGATTGAAGATGCTGATGCTGTCTTCGTAAATACCTGTTCTGTGCGTGATAATGCGGAACAGAAGGTTTACGGGCGACTACAGTATTTCCAGTCGCTGAAACGCAAAAAGAAATCGCTGATCGTCGGCGTACTGGGATGTATGGCCGAACGGGTGAAAGAAGAGTTGATCAATGTGCATCATGCAGACCTCGTGGTCGGGCCGGATTCTTATATGGATCTGCCGAATCTGGTCGGGGCTGTCGAGCATGGGGAAAAGGCGATCAATGTGGAACTATCCACACAGGAGACCTACAAAGATGTGATGCCGCTGAAGCTGGGTGGCGTGCATATCTCTGGTTTTGTGTCGATCATGCGCGGATGTAATAATTTCTGTACCTATTGCATCGTGCCCTATACCCGTGGCCGGGAACGTAGCCGGGATGTGGAAAGTATCCTGAATGAGATCCGGGATATGCGCGATAAAGGTTTTAAAGAAGCTACCTTGCTGGGGCAGAATGTCAACTCATATGCTTTTGAAAAAGATGGTGAAACTGTAACATTCCCGATGTTACTGGAGCGGGTTGCGCTGGAAGCTCCGAATATGCGTATCCGTTTTGTGACCTCCCATCCGAAAGATATGAGCGACGATACGCTTCGTGTGATTGCCGCCCATAATAATATATGTAAGTATATCCATCTTCCTGCCCAATCCGGCAGTTCGAAGATTCTGAAAGTGATGAACCGTAAATATACCCGTGAATGGTATCTGGACCGTATTGCTGCTATCCGTCGCATCGTGCCGGAAGCATCTATTGCTACCGACCTGTTCTGTGGTTTCCATTCGGAGACGGAAGAAGACTATCAGGAAACACTTTCGCTGATGCGTGAAGTGAGGTATGATGCCGCTTTCCTGTTCAAATATTCGGAACGTCCCGGAACCTATGCCGCCAAACATCTCCCGGATACCGTTTCGGAAGAAGAGAAAGTACGCCGTTTACAGGGTATGATCGATTTGCAGAATCAGTTATCCGAGGAAAGCAACCTGCGTGATATCGGTAAAGAGTTTGAAGTGCTGATCGAAGGATTTTCCAAGCGTTCGCGTGAACAGTTATTTGGCCGTACCAGCCAGAACAAGGTGGTTATTTTTGATAAGAAGAATTATAAAGTCGGTCAGTTTGTGAAAGTACGGATCAACCGTGCGTCTTCAGCAACGTTATTTGGTGAAACGATAGACTGATTGAATTATATAGTGAGTTGATAAAAAGGTACTGCTTTATGTCAGATTCTGATAAAAGCAGTACCTTTTTTGTATATATTCAGGCGACATGTTCATGGAAACTCATCTGGAAGTAAAAAAATGTTTAGATATCTATTTGTATGTTATTACTCTGATTTACAGGGTAGAATAAGTCTTGAATTCTTAAAAGAGACAATCTGTCTAGTCTGAATGATATTCAAAGGTAGAAGAAAAAATTAACATAGTTCTCGTAGGACTACGTTCTTAGTGAATGCAAATTTATACATATATTTATTTATATGAATTAAATAGTATAGGGAAAATATAGTAAAACTGTCGTATAACATATATTCTTTTTTATAAACTATATTATTGTGTGAGCCTTACTTTAAACGACTTTGTTGATTCGCTGTTTGTTTGATATATAGTTCTAGTTCAAGTTTCTGCATATTCATCATCCTAGCCCTATCTATTATAATTAAAACTTATTAAATAAAATATGCCAAATTGGTTGATTAAAGATTATTTCCTTTATCTTAAATCAAAAACCATAAAATCCTATTTCATAACGCATTATATACAATTGACACATTAAATCTCCCTCACAATTTACATAAGTCCTACGAGAACTTAGTATTATAGACTTAATACTACAATCTAAATGTAAAATTATGAGAAGAAGAATGATGTTATTGCTTACCTGTTGTATAATGGGTGTAGGTTTGGTGATGGCTCAGTCGTCTAAGGTAACCGGTAAAGTTCTTTCCGACGAGGATGGAGAAGCGATTATTGGAGCGACTGTGATGGTGAAAGGGACAACTATCGGTACTGTAACTGATGCTGATGGTTTTTTCAATTTGAGTAATGTCCCGAATTCGGCTAAGGTTCTGGAAATCTCGTTCGTCGGAATGGAAACGATGACCGTTAAAATCGCTCCGAATCTGACAATCCGGATGAAAAACTCTTCAGAGATGCTGGATGAAGTGCTGGTTACAGGAACCTATGGTTCGGCAAAGAAATTAGGTTCAATGGTCGGCTCTGTTGCAGCTGTTAAATCAGAAAAGATTTCTAACCGTCCGAGTGCGAACTTTGCTGATGCTTTACAAGGACAGGTTGCCGGTTTACAGGTATATACCTCTTCCGGCGAACCGAGCGAAAATGTTTCAATGCGTTTGCGTGGTGTCGGTTCTATCAATTCTTCTACGGAGCCTTTATTCGTTTTGGACGGTTCCCCGATTTCCAGCGGTGTTTTTACTGCTTTGAACCCGAGTGATATCGAAAATGTCACTGTTTTGAAGGATGCATCGTCAACATCCATTTACGGGTCACGTGCGGCAAACGGTGTCGTGATAATTACAACAAAGCGTGGTAAAGGTTCAAAACCTACCGTTAGTGTTAAAGGACAGTATGGCTTTTCACAGCCGGCATTGCCTACTACGGAAATGATGAATACGACACAGTATTATAATTTATGGAAAACAATTAAACCCGGAGCAAATCTTTCTACGGTTGAAAAATACATGAATATGGGGATTTCTACCGATTGGGCTGATTATTTCCTGAATGATAATGCCCCGACATGGCAATTGGATGCAAGTATCACAGGGGTAGCAAATAATACAAATTATTTTATTTCAGCTAGTCATTATGATGCGGACGGTGTGGAACCAGCTTCCGGTATGCGCCGTGAAACTTTGCGTAGTAATATCGACTCAAAAGTGTTCAGCTGGCTGCGAGTAGGGCTGAATTTAGGTTTGTCTTATGAAGATTTTGAAACAAACGGATTTGCCAGTACCGGTAATAGCTGGTATAATGTGGGTACTTTGAGCCGTTGGGCTGTCCCTTATGAAACTCCTTATGAAATTATTGAAAATGCCGATGGCAGCATTTCTTATGGCAAACGAAAAGATTTACTGGATGTGCTGGGACTCTGGAATCCCTATTATTTATTGGAAAATCAACCGACCGAAAAGAATAAAATTCGTCTTTATGGAAATATGTTCGAAGAACTGACTCCGGTTAAGGGTTTGACAATTCGTGCCGCTCAAGCTATGGATGCGTTTGATTACAGGTATCGCTATAAAAGTTTGCCGGCCAGATATAATAATTATTCGGGTAGCGCTGCCGAAACTTTCCAGCGGTATTCTTCTTTTACGTTGACTAATACGGCTGAATATAAGTTCGATATCAATAAGTTGCATAATATTACAGCTTTGGTCGGACAGGAATCGATCATATACGATGGCAGTTCTTTCGGAACCAGTGTAGACGGTATAACGGATTCTCGTTTGTCGATGGTAAGTCATGGTACCACTTACAAAGCGCCGAGTGCCAGTCTGAAAAAGAAAACGATGAACTCTTTCTTTGCACGCGCAGAATATAATTTCAATGAAAAATATTATCTGGATGCCTCTTACCGTACGGATGGTTCTTCTTTATTTGGAGTAAACAAACGTTGGGCTTCCTTCTTTTCTGTAGGGGCTATGTGGAATATGAAGGAAGAACAGTTCCTGGCGGATGTAGAATGGCTGGACGAATTGCGAGTGAAAGCCAGTTATGGTACAACCGGTAACTCTGCATTTGATGGTGACCCGTATTACCCGTCTTTAGGATTGATCGGTACAGGTCTTTACAACGGAAACCAGAGTTTCGGAGTTTCTTCCGTGCAAAATGACGATCTGACCTGGGAAAAACAAAAAACACTGAATATCGGTTTCAATTCGCGTTTCTTTAATCGCCTGAGCGTCGACTTTGACTTCTATAATAAGGTGACGACGGATATGTTGATGACGATCCCGTTCTCTTATACAACCGGACATGGCTCAGGATGGGGAAATATTGGCAGTATGTTCAACCGTGGTATTGAACTTACCGCATCTTATGATATAATCTCCAATAAGGATCTCTTCTGGAGTGTTTCGGCCAATATAAACTATAACAAGAACCAGATTACAGAATTGTTTGGCGGACGTGATGAATATGTTGTAGCCAATACCGGTGTTAAATATGAAGTGGGCAAAACGTATGGCGATTTCTATTATGTGAGATGGAAAGGCGTTGATCCGCAGGACGGACAGCAAATATGGCTGGACAAAGACGGGAATGAAACAAAAACCTACTCCGAGGATAATGCCGTGTTTACCGGTAAAAATCAGTTTGCTCCCTGGGTAGGTGGTTTCAATACTCAGTTTTCCTGGAAGGGCTTCACGCTGAATGCGGACTTTTCTTTCATGTTGGGTAAATATATGATCGACAATAACCGGTACTTCGTTGAAAATCCAAATTTCGTCGGACAGTTAAACCAGGCTGTCGTAATGGAAAATATGTGGACAACACCAGGGCAGATAACGGATATTCCGGCTGCGAATTCTGCCATTCAATTTGATACTCATCTGATTGAGAATGCGTCGTTTATGCGTTTGAAGAATTTGACGATCGGCTATAACTTGCCGGATAATTTGTTGAGAAAAACAGGTTTTATCCGTGGTGTCAGGGTATTTGCTGTAGGTCGTAACTTATTGACTGTTACAAAATATCAGGGAGCAGACCCGGAAGTGGATTCTAACTTGCAGTTGGGTAAATATCCGAATACCCGTCAGTTCTCATTTGGTGCTGAATTTACGTTCTAATAATTTGTAAAAAGAAGAAAATCATGAAGAAAAAATCTATTATATTGTCAGTTGCTACCTGTTGTTTTGCTGCTTTTACAGCTTGCGATATGGATTTGGCTTCGGAAACAAGCATACCTACCAATCAGTCTGTTCAGTCTGTCCAGGACTGTGGAAAATATAGTAATTTGTTTCATGCGGAATGGCGTGGCTATGTGCAAAATAGCTATACTATGGATGCGTTGGTACAGTCCGGACTGATTACGGCTACGGCTGATTACGGAAATACGTATGGTGCTTTTTACCGCTGGGACTATACCATTACAGACGGAGCTTTTTCCGGTTGCTGGAGCGATAATTATAATTTTATAGCAAACGCTAACGTCCTGTTGAAGGGGGCAGAAGCTTTATTAGCTGATAATTCGTTATCGGATGACGATCGGAAAGAAATCCGGCTTTATATGGGGCATGCTTATTTTACAAGAGCATATGCTTATTTTGAGTTGGCTCTCCATTTCTGTACGAACTATGATCCGTCCTCCGCTGCTAACGAATATGGTATTCCTCTTGTTGAAGAATATAATTCGACACCATCTATTGCCGGAACATATCCGGGGCGTAGCACGTTGGAGGAGACTTATAAACAGATCGACAGCGATCTGGCAAAAGCAGAAGAATATGTAACGACAGCAGGAGAGATAAACTCCGCTTATATCACGGCTGATGTGGTAAAAGCATTGAAAGCCAGAATTGCTTTGGAAAAAGAGGACTACCAAACTGCTATATCTACAGCTACTGCGCTGATAAACAGTGGAACCTATCCATTGATGACAGATGGAGATGCTTATGCCGATATGTGGTTGCATGACAACGGAACGGAAGCCATCTGGCAGTTTGCCATGGTGAAAGCCAAGGAAACAGGACCGAACGCCCTGGGTAGCGCATTCAGCGGTATTATCGATAAATTACCCCGCCCTTCTTATTTGCCGACTAACACAGTATTGAATTTGTATGATAAAGACAATGATATTCGTTATAACGCTTATTTTACGTATGATTCAATCGATGCCCAGACTGTTCCGGATTTTATGATTACTTATTGTAAGAAATGGCCGGGTAACCCTGAATTATATGAAGGAAAGAGCAATAACATAAATAAGACCAAGGCTTTCCGTATTTCTGAAATGTATCTGATTGCGGCTGAGGCTTATGCGATGTCGGGAGATGAAACGAACGCTTCCGCGATGTTGAATAAACTGAAGACTGCCCGTGTGAAAGGATGGAGCGATAAATCTTATAAAGGGGATGCTTTGATAAAAGAAATTCAGGATGAGTATGTACGCGAATTATTCGGTGAACAGCCTTATTTCTTTGACCTGAAACGTTGGAAGAAAGGGCTGAATCGTTCTTCAAGCGAAGCTCAGGATATTTCTTACCTGCCTGCTTTAGGTACGGATATGGTAAAGTCTGCCGACGATCATATGTGGGTATGGCCGATCCCTAAAGATGAGATCGATGCGAATCCGCAGATCAAAGGGCAGCAGAATGCCGGGTATTAAGTTATAAATTGGAGTCAGTCTTATTGGAAATGAATTTCCGATAAGACTGATTAAAATAGAATATCTAAAAAGTGTTTGTTGGCTGTTCGTGTTTTTTCTTGTAATAAAAGTTACAAGATTATTTTTAAGTGTTGTAAACCTAAATCGAGTTTGTCATGAAAAAAATAAAAAGTTTAAAATTATTTATTTTTATCAAGTGTTTGCTTCTATTAGGATTGATGTTAACATGTAAAAATGAAGAGGATATAAATTTGAGAACAGTTGCTGAAAACGCTTTTTTTACATATAGCGGAACAGCACCTGCTATTAGTGAAATTACACTGGGACTGAAAGACCTAAATGAACAAAAGAACTTTTCTTCAGCATTTATAGCTAATTATGGACAACCTGTGTGGCAAGAATCTATAGTTGTTACTATTGATAAAGAAGAAACTATAATTATTACACCGATTAAATTAGGACAGCAGAAACAGATAAATACGCTTTGGGTGTTTTTTGCTCATAATAATATCGTTTCCAATATAGTTCTTACTAAAGAGATGCTTTCTAAAACTAAAATGGATTTAGAATGGGGATTTGATTATTTTAATCAAAAAATGTTCTCGGAAGAAATGAATTATCAATATCATTTTCATGAACTAAGTGATGATTTACAAACGCGCTCTGGTGTTTTAGTTACATATTGTGTAAACTATACAATCGAAATAGAGTTTGAAGGGAAAAAGGCTACCAGTTCCGGCACTCATTGTTGGAATGAATACTATAGAACTCATGAATTTGAGTTTATAGATCATGTAGATTCTCCGGCAAATGTCGTTGTTGATGATATATATGTATCAAATCAACAAGCATGGGGGGGGAGGAGGCGGTGACACTCATCCGATGGGTAATACCCCGACCGAGAGATTTAATAGGACTTGTAAAATTGTTACAGAAGTTAGAGATCAAGAACGGGACAGAATAATATCTGTTGTTGATAAGTTTGCAACAACTCCTGTTTTTGAAAGACTGTATTTTCTTCTTAGTCGTAAAACGTTGTATATAAAAATGGATCCTATGATAGGTGTGAATGCACAATATGATAAGTCAACAAATACGATTTCTTATAGAACGGAGACAGATATACTCAATATATATTTTGATGAAGAACTTATACATGCGGCTCAAGCGATAGAGTATGGTGATCGAATGTTGAATAAATATAAGAATTTTGAGTTTGAAGCAAAAGTGTTAAGGAACTTGGTGGCACATCGTGCAGAAGGTGGAGCTTTTATTGGTAGTTTTAATATGGATGACCAGTTTATGGGTCAATATCAGGATTTTATACTTGATATGTGTGATCGAAAATCTATATCTGATATAGATATTCAACTCTATTTCGATTTTTTGGAGCGATGGACAGGTTATCCTGGCATTGTAGATAAATCTATTCTGCCGCAATTATTGATTACGTATAGTGTATTATTTTAAATATATTGAAAATATGAAGAGACTTAATCTTATATTAATTTGTTTGATCGGAATATGTAGTATGAATGCTCAGAATATTCCTGATTTGAGATATTTTGAGGTATCTAAGAAGTTTGAAAAACGTATTGTTCTACGCGTTCCGTCTTTTCCAAAACCGGAAGGTAATTCCGGAAGTTTTCGTAGCACACCTGAATCTGACATTCATGGGTTGTTTGGCAAGAAAATGCATTCAATGCTGGAATCTTATTTCACGGATCGGGATTGGAGTGATAAAAGAGATTGGTTAAAGAAATATGGACCATCTTATTCAATTTATTTCGATAAGAACATGAAGATATTTGCGTATAGCATTATGTTAAAGCCGGAGGTATTTACGCAAATGTCTGAAGAGTATCTTAAAGGTTTTGGGGAGGAATTGATGAAAATGGATCTTCGCCCTTATTTTGAAATAGAGGAAAAAGATAAGGAGACTTTTACCTGGGGAGCAGTGCATGTCTGGGTTGCTATACGATACAGGGAAAGATAGTGACATACATTTTTATAAACACACTGATAAGGGAATGGTCAGATGTGAATCTCGCCATTTCCCGTTTTTTCAAGTTTCTATATGCTTTTAATCGGTAGGTTTGCATGCCTAGAATCATTTGGAATTCTTTTGGTAATTGTCTTTAATTGGTTAAATAATTATAAACCAGAGGCTGTTCCATAAATTCTTTTTTTCTTTGCAGAAAAATTGGGAGGTATGCACCCTGTGCGTATCTCCCCAATTTATTGAATAATAATAAGGTTACGTCTGATGGCTGAAAATAATAAGGTTAACTCGGTTTCTTTCTTTAATTCTCGTCTTACTTCCATCATAAGTATCGCCCTGGTGCTTTTCCTGCTCGGGTTGATTTTGTTGATGGGGTTGCTTGGAAACCAGTTGTCGGTTTATGTCAGGGAAAATATATCATTTTCTATTGTATTGAAAGACAATCAGAAAGAAGCTGATATCAAGAGGATGCAGAAGAGCCTGGACGCGCTTCCTTTTATCAAATCTACCGAATATATATCGAAAGAACAGGCTGCGAAGGAACTGGAAGAAGAATTGGGTGAGAATCCGGAAACTTTCCTCGGCTTTAATCCGTTGCAGGCATCTATCGAAGTGAAGCTGCATTCCGAATATGCAAACCCGGACAGCCTGCAGCATATCGAAAAGAAAATCAAAACATATACCTCTGTATCCGACCTGCTTTACCGGAAGGATATGATGCAGATGGTGAACGATAATATGAAACGCTTGAGCATTATCCTGCTCACATTGGCTGTTATGCTGATGGCTATATCGTTTGTCCTGATCAGCAATACGATCCGTTTGCTGATTTATTCCAAACGTTTTTTGATCCATACAATGAAATTGGTGGGAGCTACTTCCGGGTTTATCCGGCGCCCTTTTGTGCGCTATAATGTGGTAAGCGGTATTTTTGCATCCATCCTGGCAATATTAATGCTGACCGGTTCGTTATATTATTTACAACACGAATTGGACGGTTTTATCCAGCTATTGGATGTGAAGGCTTTACTGGTTGTATATGCGGCGGTGTTCCTGCTGGGAATCCTGTTGTCGGTAACGGCTACCGTATTTGCTGTAAACAAGTACCTCCGTATGGGTGTTGATAAGTTGTATTATATATAATAAACAAAGAGAGATGGCTAAGAGAGATTTTGCTTTCGGAAAAGAAAATTTTATTCTGATCGCGGTTGCAGTGGCGGTGATCATTGTGGGTTTTATGTTGATGAGTGGCGGCGGTTCTGGTGATACGACCAGTTTTAACCCGGAGATATTCAGTACACGTCGTATCGTTGTTGCTCCGGTAGTAACTGTGATCGGGTTTGGCCTGATGATTGTAGGAATCCTGAAAAACAGCAAAGGTAAAGAAATCGCAGAATGAGTTGGTTGGAAGCCTTGGTGCTGGGGATTGTACAGGGACTGACGGAGTATCTTCCCGTAAGCAGCAGCGGACATCTGGCTATCGGATCGGCGCTGTTTGGAATTGAAGGAGAAGAGAATCTGGCATTTACAATCGTAGTCCATGTGGCTACGGTATTTAGTACATTAGTTATACTCTGGAAAGAGATCGAATGGATATTCCGTGGTTTGTTTAAGTTTCAGATGAACAGTGAGACACGTTATGCGATCAATATCCTGATCTCCATGATACCGATCGGTATTGTCGGAGTGTTTTTCAAAGATACGGTCGAATCTATTTTCGGATCGGGTTTGCTGATAGTCGGTTGCATGTTGTTGGTGACAGCGGCGTTGCTGGCCTTTTCTTATTATGCAAAACCCCGGCAGAAAGAAAGTATTTCGATGAAAGATGCTTTTATTATCGGCTTGTCTCAGGCTTGTGCCGTCTTGCCCGGACTTTCACGTTCCGGAACAACGATTGCCACAGGTTTGTTACTGGGTAATAATAAGGCGAAACTGGCTCAGTTCTCCTTCCTGATGGTGATTCCTCCGATTTTGGGAGAAGCCCTGCTGGATGTATTGAAGCTGGTAAAAGGTGAAGATATCGCCGGGGATATCCCGACGCTTTCGCTGGTTGTCGGTTTTGTAGCGGCTTTCCTGTCCGGTTGTCTGGCTTGTAAGTGGATGATCAATATCGTGAAGAAAGGAAAGTTGATCTACTTTGCTATTTATTGTGCAATAGCCGGTCTGGTTACTATTGCATGCACATTGATGAAGTAAATTAGAATGGATTTTATTGCAGGAGAGGTATTATATTTTAACAAGCCGCTGACGTGGACTTCGTTCGATCTGGTGAACAAGTTCCGCTATAAATTATCGCGGAAGCTGAAAGTAAAAAAAATAAAAGTCGGACATGCCGGAACACTTGATCCGCTGGCTACCGGAGTGATGATCGTTTGTACCGGCAGGGCAACCAAAAGGATCGACGAATTCCAGTATCAGACGAAAGAATATGTCGCTACCCTGAAGCTGGGAGAAACGACCCCTTCTTTTGACCTGGAAAAGGAGATAGACGCCGTATATCCGACGGAACATATAACCCGGGAGAGGGTGGAAGAGGTACTGAATTCGTTTGTAGGAACGATACAGCAGATTCCGCCGGTCTTTTCGGCCTGCAAAGTGGATGGGAAACGTGCCTATGAACTGGCGCGTAAAGGTGAAGAAGTGGAGTTGAAGTCGAAGACACTGGTGATCGATGAGATGGAGTTGCTGGAATGCAACCTGCCGGTCATTAAGATCCGTGTGGTGTGTAGTAAAGGTACTTATATCCGTGCTTTGGCGCGCGATATCGGTGTAGCCCTGAATTCGGGTGCCCATCTGATCGGATTGGAACGTACCCGGATCGGAGATATAACATTGGATAAGTGCATGAATCCGGAAGATATCGATGCTTTTCTGGATGAAGCGGTAGAAGAGGCTTGTCCCCGCACTTGATGCGAGGCCGCAAAGGAACAAGCGATATGGTCTGTTCCAATGCGATCCCGTGTCGGGCACGGGAATTAGTCTGATAAATGATAAGAATAAAAAGAAAATAAATAAAGTAACATTATGAAGCTATCTAAATTCAAATTTAACTTGCCGCAGGAACTGATCGCTCTTCATCCCGCAAAGAACAGGGATGAGTCCCGTTTGATGGTTGTACACCGCAACACCGGGGAGATCGAACACAAAGTATTTAAAGACCTGTTGGAATATTTTGGAGAAAAAGATGTATTTATCTTCAACAACACAAAAGTTTTCCCAGCCCGTTTATATGGTAACAAAGAAAAGACCGGTGCACGTATTGAAGTGTTTTTGTTGCGTGAACTGAACGAAGATCTTCGTCTTTGGGACGTGTTGGTCGATCCGGCCCGTAAGATCCGTATCGGTAATAAACTTTATTTCGGAGAAGACGATTCGATGGTTGCCGAAGTGATTGACAATACAACCTCCCGTGGCCGTACTCTGCGTTTCTTGTATGACGGTAATCATGATGAATTTAAAAAAGCATTGTATGCGTTGGGTGAAACCCCGCTACCTAAATATATCGACCGTCCGGTGGAAGCCGATGATGAAGACCGCTACCAGAACATTTTCGCTACGGAAGAAGGTGCGGTGGTTGCTCCGGCAGCCGGTCTGCATTTCAGCCGCGAATTGATGAAACGTCTGGAGATTAAGGATTGCCGTTTTGCTTTCCTGACCGTTCATTCCGGATTAGGAAACTTCCGTGAAATCGACGTGGAAGATTTGACAAAGCATAAGATGGATTCCGAACAGATGGTCGTGAACGGAGATGTTGTGAGTATTGTGAACGAGGGTAAGGACGACGGTCGCCAGATCTGTGCTGTCGGAACTTCCGTGATGCGTGCGATTGAAACGGCAGTAAGTACCGACGGACATCTGAAAGAATTCGAAGGATGGACCAATAAGTTCATTTTCCCTCCTTACGATTTCAGTGTGGCTACCAGCATGATCACCAACTTCCATATGCCGCTGTCGACTCTTCTGATGATGACTGCTTCATTCGGAGGATACGATCTGATTATGGATGCCTATGAGGTAGCCCTGAAAGAAGGATACCGTTTCGGTGCCTATGGTGACGCAATGTTGATTATCTAAGACAAGGTTTATGGCTATCGCATACCTGGCTTTAGGTACGAACATAGGGAATAAAAGACGGAATATGATAACGGCCGCAGCGCTGTTAGCTGAAAGGGTGGGAGACGTTCTCGCCCTTTCCGGTTTTTATGAAACCGAACCCTGGGGGTTTCAGTCCGAAAATACGTTCCTGAATGCAGCTTTACAGCTTGATACATCCCTGTCTCCGCTTGAACTTTTAAAAGCGACCCAGGAGATCGAGATAGAGATGGGGCGTACGCAGAAAAGTAACGGTGCCTATCATGACCGTATCATCGATATCGATATTCTGCTGTATGACAACCTGGTCCTGCAAACTCCGGAGCTGACTTTGCCGCATCCGCTGATGCATGAGCGTCTGTTCGTGATGGAACCTTTGGCCGAAATTGCCCCGAATGTAATTCATCCCGTATTTAAAAAGCCTGTTATATCTCTGTTATAAAAGGCAACATTTTGTAACTTCGCACTGTTTTCACATAAATATAAAAGATAAAGCAATGAACGATATAGAAAAAATCCTGACCGGTGGAGGAATGGTTTTCAAGAAAAAAGCCAGCGACGAAAATACCGGCGACAAGAAAATCAAATATTCTGACTTTCTGAGAGGTACCCATAAATCAGGCTCTGCCAAAATGAAAGCCGAGTATAAGTACAAGAAAGCACTTCGGAATACCAAAAAGAAAAAATAATTTTCAATTTTCAATTTTGAATTGTCAATTATTCTTATCTTTGCATCCGAATTGATGTGGATAGATTTGTATTGCTTGCAACCACAGGAAAAAATGCTAAAAACAAGATACTTTTCTTAGCCGTTCGGCATATATGGTCCTTCCGTTATCAATTCATTATTAATTAATAACCCGTTGTTAATTGAACATCGTTCTTTAGTCCCTACTAATTTTCAATTTTCAATTTTCAATTTTCAATTAAAAAGTAATGAGTTATTTATTCACCTCCGAATCGGTGTCCGAAGGGCACCCCGATAAAGTAGCCGATCAGATATCGGATGCTTTGCTGGATGAGTTTCTTGCGTATGACAAGAGCTCGAAAGTTGCTTGCGAAACCCTTGTTACAACCGGACAGGTTGTCTTGGCTGGAGAAGTTAAATCAAGTGCTTATGTAGATGTGCAGGATGTTGCACGCAGCGTGATCGAAAAAATTGGTTACACCAAGAGTGAATACCAGTTTGAAGCGAAATCATGTGGCGTATTCTCTTCTATCCATGAACAGAGTGGCGATATCAACCGTGGTGTGGAACGCGAAGACCCTTATAACCAGGGTGCCGGCGACCAGGGTATGATGTTCGGCTATGCGACCAATGAAACAGAGAATTATATGCCTCTGGCTCTCGATCTCTCACACAGCCTGTTATGGGAACTGGCTAAGATCCGCAAGAACGAAAACGACCTGATGCCTTATCTCCGTCCGGATGCAAAGAGCCAGGTCACTATTGAATATGATGACAACGGCAAGCCGTTGCGTATCGATACGATCGTTGTATCGACTCAGCATGACGAGTTTATCGGTCCGAAAGGCATTAGCCAGGAAGAAGCCGATATCGCTATGCAGAAGAAGATTGCAGTCGATGTAAAGAGTATCCTGGTACCGCGCGTAAAAGCCCAGTATCCAGCTCATGTACAGGCTTTGTTCAATGATGATATCATTTACCATGTGAATCCGACCGGCAAGTTCGTGATCGGTGGTCCTCATGGTGATACCGGATTGACCGGACGTAAGATCATTGTGGATACATACGGTGGAAAAGGTGCTCACGGTGGTGGAGCATTCTCCGGTAAAGACCCTTCGAAGGTTGACCGTTCTGCCGCTTATGCTGCCCGTCATATCGCCAAAAACCTGGTGGCTGCCGGTGTGGCTGATGAAATGCTGGTACAGGTATCTTATGCAATCGGTGTCGCCAAACCGATGAACATCTTCGTGAATACCTTCGGCCGTGCAAATGTAAAAATGACAGACGGCGAAATCGCTGAAAAGATCTGGGATCTTTTCGATATGCGCCCGAAAGCCATTGAAGAACGCCTGAAACTGCGTAACCCGATCTATCTGGAAACAGCCTCTTACGGTCATATGGGACGTAAGCCGGAAACGGTTACCAAAACGTTTATATCCCGCTATAACCCACAGCCGACAGTCTGCGAAGTAGAGTTGTTTACCTGGGAAAAGTTGGATTATGTAGATAAAGTGAAAGAAGCATTCGGAATCTGATTTCTGAAGATATAAAATGTAAAACCGGTTATGGAACAATGCCATAATCGGTTTTTTTATATAGACCTTAAGTATTTTATCACTTACAGGATTTTTTAGAGTATATTTTCCTATATTTGGCGCCATAGAATTCCTAAATCTAAATCTTATGCGTAAAATTATTTCGTTTCTTTCGCTGGCCGTGATTATATTACTGGCGGCAGCATGTAAGGAGACCTCCCCGTTTAAGTACGAGTCAGTCCCTAACGATCCTATGAAAGCACGTATCTACACGTTGGACAACGGCTTGAAAGTCTATTTGACAGTGAACAAAGAGACACCGCGTATCCAGACTTATATCGCAGTCAAAGTTGGTGGAAAAAACGACCCGGCTGAAACAACCGGGTTAGCGCATTACTTTGAACATCTGATGTTTAAGGGTACACAAAAGTTTGGTACTCAGAATTATGAAATGGAAAAGCCGCTGCTCGATCAAATCGAACAACTGTTTGAAGTTTACCGGAAGACTACCGATGAGGCCGAAAGGAAAGAAATCTATCATCAGATCGACAGTATTTCGTATGAAGCGTCCAAATATGCTATTCCCAATGAGTACGATAAGCTGATGGCTGCTATCGGAGCCAATGGCACCAATGCTTATACGGGATTTGATATGACTGTCTATACGGAAGATATTCCTTCCAATCAGATCGACAACTGGGCTAAAATCCAGGCGGACCGCTTTGAAAACAATGTAATCCGTGGTTTCCATACGGAACTGGAAACCGTTTATGAAGAAAAGAACATGTCTTTAACCAGCGATGGTCGTAAAGTATATGAGGCCGTTTTGAGCGCTCTTTTCCCGGATCATCCTTATGGAACCCAGACAGTACTGGGTACTCAGGAAAACCTCAAGAATCCTTCGATTACCAATATAAAGAACTATCATAATACCTGGTATGTGCCGAATAATATGGCTATTTGTATGTCGGGCGACTTTGACCCGGATAAAACAATTGAGGTTATCAATAAATATTTCGGTCATCTGCAACCGAACCCGAATTTACCGAAGTTGCCGGTAACCCATGAATCACCTATCAAGGCTCCGGTTGTGAAAGAGGTATTAGGCGTGGATGCGGAAAATGTGACTTTGGGATGGCGTTTCCCGGGCGCATCGTCTCCGGAAGAAGATTTGCTGAACCTCACCGGCGAAATCGTAAATAACGGCAAAGCCGGTTTGCTGGATGTGGATCTGGTTCAACAGCAGAAAGTACTGAGTTGTTATGCAGGCACTTATGGTATGGCCGATTATAATGCATTTGTAATGAGTGGCCGTCCGAAACAAGGGCAAACGCTGGACGATGTGAAAAATTTTTTCCTTGCAGAGATAGAAAAACTGAAAAAGGGAGATTTCGATGAAGGTTTGCTGGAGGCTGCGATCAATAATTATAAACTGATGCAAATGTATCGCCTGGATAATAACAGCAGCCGGGCAGATATGTTTGTTTCTGCTTTTATAAATGGTGTTGACTGGAAAGACGAGGTAGCTCAGTTGGAGCGTTTAAGTAAAGTGACCAAACAACAGATCGTCGACTTTGCCAATAAGTATTTCGGAGATAATTATGCTTTGATCTACAAAAGAGAGGGCAAGGATCCGAATGAGAAGAAAATCGACAAACCTAAAATTACTCCTATCGTAATGAACCGCGACAGCTCAAGCGTGTTCCTTAAGGAAATACAGGCAGTAGAGGTTGCTCCGATAGAACCTGTATTTCTCGATTATGACAAGGATTTGCAGAAACTGACAGCAAAGTCGGATATTCCTGTTCTTTACAAACAGAATATGACGAACGATGTTTTCTCTCTGATGTATGTCTTTGAGATGGGAACGAACAACGATAAGGCGATGGGTACGGCTTTCGAATATATGAAATATCTCGGTACTTCAAAGAAAAGCCTGAAAGAGATCAATGAAGAATTTTATCGTTTGGCATGCTACTTCAATGTTTTCCCGGGAGCGGATCGCACGTATGTCATGCTGGAAGGCCTGAAGGAAAATATGCCGAAAGCAATGGCTCTCTTTGAGGAGATTCTGGCTGATGCCCAAGTGGACAAGGATACTTACGGTAATCTGGCTGACGATATTCTGAAAAAACGGACGGATGCCAAATTGAACCAGGGACAGAATTTCAATAAACTGATTCAATATGCTATCTGGGGACCGCAATCTCCGGCTACACATGTCCTTTCTACAGCTGAATTACAACAGATGGATCCTCAGGAATTGGTCGACCGTATCCATAAGATAAATACCTATGAACATAAGATACTGTATTACGGGCCTGAAAAACCGCAGGCTTTACTGGATATCGTTAAACAGTATCATAATGTTCCGGAAAAACTTGTTCCTGTTCCGGCCGCTACAGAGTTCAAGCAACAGGAAACACCGAAAAATAAAGTTTTGCTGGCACAATATGATGCCAAACAGATTTATTTCTCAGCCGTATCCAACCGTGGCGAGAAATTCGATCCGTCGATCGAGCCGACATTGAACATGTACAATGAATATTTCGGTGGCGGAATGAATGCGATCGTATTTCAGGAAATGCGTGAAGCCCGCGGACTGGCTTATTCTGCAGGGGCATATCTTATCACTCCTTCGAAATTGAAATATCCGTATGTATACCGTACGTTTATTGCTACACAGAATGATAAAATGATCGACGCAATGAAAGCCTTTGATGATATTATCAACAATATGCCGGAGTCGGAAAAAGCGTTCAATCTGGCAAAAGAAGCTTTGATAACCCGTATGCGTACGGAACGTATCACAAAATCCGGAGTCTTATGGTCGTATCTGAATGCACAGGATTTGGGACTGAATACCGACAGCAGGAAGGAACTGTTTGAAAAAGTACCTTCCATGACCCTTGCCGATATCAAAGCCTTCCAGGAGAAATGGGTGAAAGGACGTTCCTATACCTATTGTGTACTGGGAGATGAAAAGGATCTGGATCTGAAGTCTCTGGAACAGTACGGACCGGTAACGAAACTGAGTAAAGAAGAGATATTTGGATATTGAGAATTGAAAATTAGAAATTAAAAAGACGGTTGTTAAATACTCATTTGATTTAACAACCGTCTTTCTTTTCCAATCAAGTAATTTTCAATTCTCAAATTCCATCATCCTGATGCATCTCCACCTCCTTGACTTTCCGGAACAGGTCGGATGCGAAGATGAAGTCGTTGAGGGCTTTGTTGTTGGAGGTGATGACCTGGTCTTTTGTTCCCTGCCATTCTTTAACACCTTCTTTGATGAAGATGATGTTTTCCCCGATATTCATTACGGAGTTCATGTCATGGGTGTTGATAACCGTGGTCATCTTATATTCCGTTGTAATATCGTGGATCAGGTCGTCTATCAGCAGGGACGTTTTAGGGTCCAGTCCGGAGTTGGGTTCGTCGCAGAAAAGATATTTAGGGTTCAATGCGATCGCACGGGCAATAGCGGCACGTTTCATCATACCACCACTGATCTCTGACGGATACAGATGTTCCGCTTCCGAAAGATTCACGCGTTCCAGGCAGAACATGGCTCTTTTTTCTCTTTCTTTATAAGAATCATTAGAGAACATATTGAGCGGGAACATCACATTTTCAAGAACCGTCATGCTGTCGAACAAGGCAGACCCCTGGAACAGCATGCCCATTTCCCTGCGAAGCATGTTCAATTCCAATTTATCCATGGAGGTAAGGTCGCGCCCGTCATACAGGATCTCACCCGAATCCGGTTTCATCAGGCCGATGATATTTTTGATCAGGACCGTTTTTCCGGAACCGCTTCGTCCGATGATCAGATTGGTCTTCCCTGTTTCAAAAACGGCGCTGATATCATTCAGCACTGTGCGGCCTTCAAATGATTTCGTTATGTTTTTTACTTCTATCATTTCTTACGTAAGCATTAAATGGGTCATTATTACGTCTGCCAGCAGGATCATGATACTGCTCATTACAACAGCATTCGTACTCGCTTTACCGACTTCGAGTGCCCCTCCTTTCACATAATAACCGAAATAAGCGGCTATCGATGAGATTATAAAGGCGTAAACGACAGATTTTATAATAGAATACCAGATATAGAATTCATTGAAATAAAATTGCAACCCGTATTCGAAAGAGGCTGGCGTCATACCTGTTCCTGTCGAATGGCTGGCGGCTATACCTCCCATAATTCCTGTAAACATACTGAAAATAACCAGTACCGGAATAAAGATCATCAGTCCGGCAATTTTCGGCATAATCAGGAAGTTTGCCGAATTGACTCCCATAATTTCCATCGCATCGATCTGCTCCGTTACACGCATGGTTCCTATTTCGGAGGCAATGTTGCTACCTACTTTACCAGCAAGGATCAGTGCCATGATGGAGGATGAAAACTCCAGCAGGATAATTTCGCGGGTCGTATACCCGATCGTAAATTTAGGGATCAGCGGTGAACTGATATTCAATGATATCTGGATGGCGATAACCGTACCGATAAATACCGAAATGATAACCACGATCCAGAGAGAGTCGACACCCAGCTTATATATCTCTTTTATCAATTGTTTGAAGAACATGCTCCATCTGTCAGGTATTGATATGGATTTCCCCATCAACATGACATATTCTCCCATTCTATGTAACGCTTTATTCATTATTTTATTGATTACTTATCTGTTCCAGTCTGCAAATATAACTGAAATATGTCAACTACTGTTCACTGTTTATGATTTGTTTTCACGTCAGGTACCGTGTCCCTTCGTCCATACTAGCCTGGATCGGGTAGGAGAGGATGAAGCTGTTACTCTGGAAATACTTGTTCAGATAGCCGGGGATACGTGGCATTACGGGGTCGTAGGAATAGCCTTCTTTCCGGCTGAAGATTACCCACATGCTGTCGTCCGCTTTCACATCCCGGAACACGATCAGGAAATCATCCCAGTCGCTGAAGTTTACATATGATATTTCTCCCGCTCTTTTGGCGAAGAGTTTTTTGATGGCTTTCAGCGTATCCTCCGAACCGTAGAACACGACTTTTGCCCCGGTATTCTGCAACACGTTCCATACCCGGTTCATGACCGGTATGAAGCCGATCTCTTTTTCCGCCCGGTCCGGCAGGATAATCAGGTGGCGTTTGATAGTGGCCAGCGGCTGTACCGGTTTGTAGATGAAGGTCGTTACGCTGCTGTGCTGTAATACGTTTTCAACAATATTTCCCAGGAATGCTGCCGGTATGTCCTTTTCCTTATGCAATCCGAGGACCAGGTCGGTTATCTCCCGTTCTTTCACGACGCTGGTAATGGCGTTGGAGATGCTCAGGTCGTAGCGGAGCAAACCTTTCAGCCGGGTGTCGGTGGCCGCGGCGGTATCGACGGCGGTCTGTAATACCCGTTTGGAGGACTTCAGCGTCTTGTCGTCCGAATTCTGGTTGTCTATCACTTTGAGGGCATATAACCCGCTGGTATTCGTTTTTGATTTTATGGCAAGGCTGAGGTTGACCAGTTCTTCAACCGTCTCCTCATTGCTGACGGGGATCAGGATATGTTCGTCCTTCGTATCTTTGTCTTCTGTCTCCTCACCGGATTCCTTCATCGCTATATTATGCGCTCCTTTCTGGGCGGAGAAGGAGGCGATGGCGCAGGTCACCAGGATCATCAGGATCGTACCGTTCAGTACGCTTTCATTCAGGAGCCGTATGGGAGCACCGTTGGCGTCGGTTCCCAGGATCACGTTATACCCGACCATGACGGCTGCCAGTGTAGCTGCCGCCTGGGCGTTGCTCAGTCCGAAAATAACACTCCGCTGGTCGACCGACAGCCGGAAGGTCTTTTGTGTCAGCCAGGCTGCCGCATATTTTGCCGCCGTAGCCACGATGATCATAACCATACCGACCTTGATCGTTTCGAAGCTGGTAAAGAAAGCCCGGTAATCGATCAGCATCCCCACACTCAGCAGGAAGAAGGGGATAAAGATCGCGTTCCCGACAAACTCTACACGGTTCATCAGCGGCGAACTCTGCGGGATCAGCCTGTTCAGGGCCAGTCCGGCAAGGAAAGAGCCGATGATCGCTTCCATCCCCGCTAACTGGGCAAGGAATGCACCGAAGAAAACCATCGACAGCACGAATATATATTGCGAAATATTATCGTGTACCCGTTTGAAGAACCATCGTCCGATAAAGGGAAACACCAGTAACACAATCAAGGCAAAAATAACGATGGAAACGCCCAGGCGTATCCAGAAAGCGTTGTCGGCATTTCCTGTCGCCATCCCGACAATAATTGTCAGCACCAGTAAAGCCAGCGTATCCGTGATCATGGTCCCGCCGACGGTTATGCTGACAGCATTGTTTTTACTGATCCCCAGCTTGCTGATGATCGGATAAGCGATCAGTGTATGGGATGCGAACATACTGGCGAGCAGTACGGACGTCTCCATGCTGAAATCAAGCACCCATAATCCAACGACCGTCCCCAGTATCATAGGGATCAGGAACGTATACATCCCGAATACAAGACTTTTCCCGCTATTCTTCTTAAAATCCCCCATGTCTATTTCCAGCCCGGCCAGGAACATGATATAAAGTAACCCTGCCGTCCCCGAAAGAATGATACTGCTGTCGCGCAGGACAAGGTTAAAACCGTTCGGCCCGATAATGGCTCCGGCAATGATCAGTCCCAGCAGGTGCGGAACCCTGAGTTTATTCAACAGGAGCGGGGCGGCCAGGATGATCAGCAGTATCAGTAAGAACTTCAATACCGGATCAGCCAGCGGGAAGGTGAAATCTATGTTTGAGAGTAATATCATATCTATAAATATTTACATATCTTGCATTGATAATCCTTTTATATCCAGCGTATAATGTGCCAACTGTTTTTTTATTGTTGCAACCTTTTCGTATAGGCGGGCTATATTTACCTTGTGAAAATTTCGTTTGACTTCTGCTATTAACGCCTTGTTCTCGAATCGGTTGAGGGCGATAAGGTCTATTTCATTCTCACCTTTGTTGTCCCAGTAATTTCCGATATCCGTGATGTCTTCACTTTCAGCTATCATATCCCTGAAATAGCGTTCCAGGATGCGCCCGCTGTATTGTTCGTAATTTTTTAAGATGAATTGTTCCAGCATATTGTTTTTTCCCAGTTCAATCATTGATAGATTCGGGAATATGAAACGGAACCAGAACATCAGGTAATTATCATTCAGGCACCAGCGACTGTTGCGGCTTTCCGGTTTTGAAAACATCGGTTTGTTTCTGTTGATCAGGGAATATTCTTTTTCGAGATTAGCCAGATAGGCGCCCGTATTTTTTCCAATGATCGAATCTATTTCACTTTGGCTGGTCTTTCCGGAAGCTATTAATTGTAAAATGGAAAAATAAGTAGCATATTCGCGTCCGAACTCTGATATCAGCAAATCACGTCCTTCCGATAAAAAAGGAGAATCCGGTCGAATGGTATAGCGGATCATTTGATTGAAAGTGACAGCTCCGGCTTCCATTAGTAAAGCTACATATTTAGCAACACCGCCTGTTATAAGATAAAAGGCCAGAAGATCTTCCGGGGTATATTCCGGGTTATAGTCTTTCAAAATTTCTTTAATTGTTGAAACGCTGAAAGGCTTTAAAATGATTTTTGAAGTAAGGCGCCCGAATAGAGGTTCTTTGTTATTTTCAAAAATTTTTTTCATCATGGAATATATCGAACCGCAAGCGATAAAATTTATTTTTGCCTGCTCCTTGTATCTATCCCAGATATTTTGAATATCACTGAAAATGGAACTGTTAATATTGTCAAACTCCTGAAATTCATCGATGATCAGTGTGAAATGTGTTTGAGTGGCGTATATCATCAGTTGTTCGAATAAAATACGAAACTCAGTTACGTTTCCGAAAATCTCCAGTTCCAGACTGTCTTTTATTTCCTGCTGGAATTGTTCACACAGAAGGACTTCGCTTTTACGTGAAACAAAGAGATAGAGAAACTTTTCACCTTTCATGCTCTCGAGCAATAAAGAGGTTTTACCGATGCGCCTGCGTCCCACCATCACCGTGAAACAAGCAGTGTTTCGTGATTGTTTATTGATATCCCAAAGTAATTCCAATTCTTGTGTACGATCGTAAAACTTCATGACTTTACTGTTTTAATGGTCATTAATTTAATGGCTATTACATTAATGACTATTACAAAGGTAACTATTGTTCTTTTATAATGCAAATGAAAACCATTATTAATGGTTGATGAAATTATTCGATTTGAATAATTCGAATTAAATAATTATATTTGCTGAAAAGATCGAGTATATGGCAAAAGTTGTAAATCCCTTTATCGTAACCGGTAAAATTGAACCGGAATATTTTTGTGATCGTATACAGGAATCGGCTCGCCTGATAAAGTCTGTCACGAACGGAAACAATATGGTTATTATATCTCCCCGCCGTATGGGTAAAACGGGACTGATTCAATTCTGTTATGAGAAGCCGGAGATCAGGGAGGAATATTACACTTTTTTCATTGATATTCTGCATACATCGGGGCTACGTGAATTTACTTATTTGTTAGGGCGTGAGATTTACGAAACATTGTTGCCCCGCAGCCGGAAAATGACAAACCTTTTCATTCAAACCCTGAAATCCATCAGTGGAAAATTTGGATTTGATCCGCTTTCCGGTACACCGACATTTAATATAGAGTTAGGTGATATAGATCGTCCCGAGTATACGTTGGATGAGATTTTTCGTTATCTGGAAGCGGCTGACAAACCCTGTATCGTGGCGATCGACGAGTTTCAGCAGATCGCCAAATATCCGGAAAAGAATATTGAAGCCTTGTTGCGTACTCACATTCAGAAAATAAGGAATAGCCATTTCATTTTTGCCGGTAGCGAACGGCATATGATGCAAGAGATGTTCCTGTCTGCCGCCCGCCCTTTTTATCATAGTGCGGATATGCTTGAGTTGACCGCAATTGCTCCGAATATATATATCCCGTTCATTGTCGGACATTTCCTGAAGCGGAACCGCCAAATCGAGGTTGCAGATGTAGAACGGGTTTATACCCTGTTTAAAGGGCATACGTTCTACATTCAGAAAACTTTTAACGAAGCTTTTGCCGATACCCCGGAAGGGGAAATATGTACACTGGAAATGATACGGGCAGCTATCAACAACATGATTGCGGCGAATGATACGATTTTCCGTGAAATATTATCAAATATCCCTGAAAAACAGAAAGAATTACTCTATGCTATTGCCAAAGACGGCGAAGCAGAGCGTATTACATCCGGATCGTTTATAAAACGACATAGCCTGACATCTGCAAGTTCAGTACAGTCAGCCGTAAAAAAACTGCTGGAAAAAGACATTATTACTGAAATCAATAAAGTGTTTTCCGTGACCGATAAGCTGTTTTCCATGTGGATAAATCAAATTTACGGTAATAAATCCATTTTTTTATAGGCGAAACTAAGTATTTCAAAAAGGTGCACAAAAACAACGCGACCATACTAAAAAATCAAATAGTTATAAAACATATTTTTTAGCGAGGTAGGGAAAGAAAATATGTACAAATGTACGGCACTTAGAGATAAATGCCGTATATTTGTACTGGGTCACTCTGGCACCAGAAGCAATTCTTCTATTATTCATAATGACCTTATTTTATCGTTTATGACGCAATATTGCAGAGTTATGTTGAGGTTGTTAGTTACTGTTCTTTCAGCTTTTCCCTGAAATACATCTCCAATGTCATACCCGACAGTTTGCGTTGCTTCTTTAGAAAGGATCGGTAAAATTTCATATTACCGGAATTAATCTGAAATTTCGCGGCGGTTATTTTCGCCACCGCGAAATTTCGAATAAAGATAAAAGACAGAACGCAAAATGACAAATTTCACCCCTGCTAAAATGACCGTATATACATTGTTTGTTTCCCTCTGCCTATCTGAACCAGCTTATTGCTGTCTATCAGTAACTTCAGGTCGTTCAGGGCCATAAACCGGCTGTAATGATTTATCTGCACGCAGGTACCGGTGTTGATACATCTGTTTTTATTCACCTCTTTCATAATATTCTCCAGCCGTTGTTCCTGTGTGAGTTTTTCTGTTTTGGCCTTTTTCACCTGTTCCAGTCCGGCTTCCCTGACTTGTTCTTTCAGGGAGGTTGCGCAGCGGAAACTGACGGTGTCGGCTTCTGCGATGACTTTGGTTTTACCGTTTTCATCCGTTACTGTCCGGCTTTTCAGCGTGGGTGTGAAATATCCCAGTCCGTCCAGCTCGATGCTATTCCCTTCCGCCAGGTGAAACCCCATCCAGAAGTTAAGTGCTTCCAATACCCCTTTTACGTCTGCCGATGAGATCGTGCTCGACATCGAGATCATCTTGCACATATACTTCGTGTCGAGCGTACCTTGTGAAATGATCCGTGCATGCGGAATCTTTTTGTCTTCCCTGTCTCCCGGGACCGGTGTCTTGTACCATCCGAATTTTAAACTCATTACTATCTTGTTTTAAATTAATACCAGCCAAAACAAATTTTCATCCCGTACAACCATTCATTCAATAATCATTGAACGAAAGGAAATCAATCATCAAACGAAAGAAGCATATATGTGTTTTATTCGTTTGATATATATCAAACGTAAAAACGTACGAATACAAATATAATACGGAATGGAAGGAATTGTACCGGAGATAGCATATATTAATGATATTCTTTCAAATAAGTTCACATAAGCGGATGAAGGGAGCTGTTTTTTGTAATTGGGCTTTCTCTATGAATTGAGGACGGAGGTCTTTTTGTTTCCATTGGAAAAAAGATTGATATTCCTGTTCATTATTGTAACATTCTTCTATATAATCGGCTAACTCTTTAGGGGATTTAAAGTCATTTGCATGGATAAAACAATGTTCCCCAGGTGCGAACTCGTTGATGTTAGGGGCACCTAAATAGATGGGAACCGCTCCGGCGATCAACGGATCAAAGAATTTCTCCGTTACATAATCGGTTGCACAGGCATTTTCAAAAGCAATAACAAATTTGTACTGTTTATATAAATTGATTTTGGACTCCCTTCCGTTATCCTGATCCATTTTCTTATTATTGAATAGTTTTCCATAGGAATCTATAGGTATTTCCCGCATAAGTTCTTTCAGGTATTCCTGTCTCGAACTTTGGTTGATCGGGCTGGATATAAGCATACAGATATTGTTAGCTCTCTCCTTTGTGTCGACTGGTTGTTTCATCAAAGGAATAAAATTGTCATGCAAATACGATTGTATGACGTCTGCCGTTTGATGATAAGAAATCCGGTAGTCAAAAAGCTCCGTGAATTCCGGATCTTTGAAGAACGGGTAGTTTTCTTCGCATTCCAATGTCCAGGCAACCCATATTTGTCCTTCAGGTTTTTCCAGGTCGTTTTCTAATTCATTGATTAATGTCGGTAAGTGGAAAATAACTGTTTGTGCCTGAGAATAATACTGCCTGTCAGTCGTGAATCTATAGTCTTCCGGTATCTGCTCAACGGGAATGTTTAGAGGAGTATCCCACATCGTATTATATATCAATATAATATGTTTGTTTTTTATTATTTCAGGAGATAATTTTTCCGCCCAGTAAGATATCTTCCATTTTAAATAACTCTTCAAATTATTCTGGGCATTTTTGTAATAGCGGTAAATCCTCTTTTTTGAGAGTGGTGAGAGATGGTGGTATATTTTAAAAATGGTATACAATGCATGTGACGGTAAAGTGAAATTACCATTTTTGATTTTGGCCAGTGATAAGAAAGCTAAATTATATAACATATAAGCTTTTGCGTATAGTTCGCTTTTCATTTCCCGGTCCGGGCCATTGAAACGGTATCCCGATGCAAAACGAATCAAACGATTAGCTATATAGATCAGGTCTCGTACGCGTTTGGACGTGACCAATGTCCTCATGATAGAACCTTCCCGTTGCCGGTATCCGTAAAAATCAATGTTGGTGATGTAAATGCTTTTTGCAAGGCAAAGAGCTTGGGGAGTCCAGAGTTCGTCTTCGTGGACAACATTCTCAAAATACAATGTTTGCTTGTTTAGCCAGTCCTTTTTGTATAGGTAATTAGAAACCATCGGAGGAAAAGCCCCGTGTTTCATTAATTCTGAAAAACACTCTTTTCCTGTCAGGCAGGTATGGCATAAATGGGATGGGATTGGATTAAATAAGGTCCCGGTTTGTCCGTCAGGATAATAACAAACGGAATTTCCCATTATTATGTCGGGGTGAAAACCGATAGCTTCCGAGAACATTTTTTCGGTCTGTCCTTCTATTATCCAATCGTCGCTGTCGATAAACATTATATATTCCCCTTGCACTTCAGACAATCCTTTATTACGTGCTGCCGACAATCCCTGATTCGGTTGATGAAAGAGCTTTATACAGGAATGAGAAGAAGCGAACTTCTCTGCAATTTCACCGGACCGATCAGTAGAGCCATCATTGATCAAAATAATCTCCTTTGAAATTATCCGTATGTTGATCAAGGAGTTCAAACACTCTTCCAGATACGTTTCGACATTATATATCGGAACTATTATAGATAAAAAAGGACATGAAGTACTCATTGTATAATTTTTTTGTAAATGTATTGATTTTTTTGTGATCTTTTGAAAATAAAGTTCTATATTGCATTCTATAAAATAATTGCGTATGTCAAAAGGACTTAAGCTAATACTAAATCTTCTGCTACTTTTCTGTTTGGTAGCTTGTAGTAGAAGTACCAATGTCTCTCCTTTATTGAAAAAGGCAGAGGGATATATGAATGAAAGACCTGATAGTGCTTTGTATCTTTTAGATAGCATCATACGGCCGGAGGCTCTGTCTAATGAGGATAAGGTACTTTGGAGCTTATTGATCACTCAGGCGCGGGATAAGAAGTATATAACGCATACGTCTGATTCATTGATAAATATAGCGGTACATTATTATGATAAGAAGGGTAATATAGAAAGAAGGGCGCAAGCTTATTATTGCCAGGGCAGGGTGTATATGGATATGTTACTTTTTGATGAAGCAATTATCAGTTTCTCAAAAGCGGAAGAATTTGTTCTTCTAATTAAGGATTACGCTTTACAAGCACGTATTTATAATCAACTAGGTGATTTATATAGAAATAATGCCCTGTATGATAAATCTTTGGTTTATTACCAAAAGGCAAATGAATCCTATAGAATGGAGAATCACCAGCTAGGTATCGCTTCTACCTTAAGAGATATCGGACTTGCTTATCAGAATTTGGGTAAATTAGACAGTTCGCTTATTTGTTTAAATCACTCATTAGAGATAATAAAAGAAAATAATTGGAAGAAATTAATGCGGCGGGTTTTAATTTGTTTAAGTAATGTTTATGAAAGTAAGTCTTTATATCAGGAAGCTATAAGGTGTATAAATCAATCTTTAGAGATAGGGCAGGACGAGGAGCAATTGTATTCGGCTTATTATTCGTTAGGTTGTGTGTATGATCAATTGGGGCAAATAGATTCTGCTTGTTATTATTGGGAGAAAGCTTTAAATAGTCCGGATATCAATATTCAAAATCGAATTTATCGGCATTTTTCTTTGTTGGCATATCAAAAGAAAGAGTATGGGACTGCATTTAAATATAACGAACAATATCTTTTGCTACGCGATTCAATTGAACGAATTTTTCAACCTCAGAAGTTGGCTGAGATTGATGCCCGTTATAATTACCTGAGATTGATTAATGAAAAGAATCAACTTGAGTTGAAAAAGGAAGAAGCAAAAAAAATATATCTATTGATTATTATAGCTTTATTAGTTTTTGTGTTTATATGTGCAATTCTGCTTTATAGAAAACAACAGAAAATCAAAGATAATGAACGATCTCTTTTAGACTATAGGAACCAATTGAAAGAAAGTAAAACGGAATTGAAAATATATAAGATTAGTTTATCCCGAAAAGAAAGTGAACTGAAGTCTAAAGAAAAAGAGATAGGGGATATCGAAAACCAAGGGAAGTTAGAGGAAGTAACCTGTTTACGGGAACAAATCTTAATATTAAAGGGTAAAATCTTAGCAAAGGAGTTATCGGTCAGGAATATGAATCGCAAAATGAAAGGATTTGTTTCAAGTTATTTAAAGGTAAGTAATCCATTCATGACAAAAATGTTTGATAAAAAGGTTGTTGTTAGCAAGTTTAGTGAAAAAGACTGGCAAAATTTTGATGAACAACTAAATTTTGTATATCCTGATTTTATTCGTAATCTCAAAAAAGAATGTCCTAATATGTCTGATAATGAATTCCGGTTCTGTTGTCTGTATTTATTAGGAGTAAAAACATCTGTGATTGCTAATGTCCTGGATTTGCAACCAAATACCATTTCAAAATATGTTAAGGACATTGCGATGAAGTATTTTAACTCCAGCCAATATGATTCGTTAAGTGAAAATTTGAATGAATTGGCTTCTAAATCCATTTTTTTGGAAACTTCATTTTGGGGTGGTTTGTAGGTCTTGATATACAGGTCGTTAACTGCGTAAATAAAATAATCAAATCCACTTTTTATTGAAAGAAATTTTGTCTCTTTGCTACATCTTAACAATCTAATTTAACAGATATGCGAAAAACATTATTTCTATTTTTATGTGTGCTTGTCGGATTTAGTGCGTTTTCTAAAACAGCAGATTCAAGAGATATTGAATTACGAGCAAGACAATCAGATCAGGAAGCTCTTCGTAGTATATTACCTGTAAGAGCCTGGCAGGAAGAAAATACTATTTGGGTAGAATTTTTTAATTCTCCCGAAAGTGCAACTATTACAGTTAAGAAAAGCGGTGGCAATGAAGTTTTTTCAAAAACTTTCAGTTCTCCGGAATTGATTCAACTACCATTAACCCAATTGTCTGGAGAATATGTAGTTGAGATAACTTATGGGGATATTATTCTATCAGGTGAGTTTATTATAGAATAATCTTTATACATACCTTAATTATAATGGCGGAAGAAACAGTGAACATAGTGAAGCTTTTGGGAGGTTTGGGGAATCAGATGTTCCAATATGCTTTTTGGTGTTCGCTGTGTTCCCGTCATCCGGAAAATAGGCATTATATTGATTTAACTTATTTGAATACTGATCATGCACATAATGGATATGAACTAGACAGAATATTTGCAGTTGGTAAAGATATAGAATTGCCTTTATCATATAAAGAGTGGATACAAAAACTGCCTGTGGGTCAAGTAGAAGATGTGCAGGAACAAGGAGCTTCTTTTTTTCAGCAGGTGGCTGATACGATATGTCCGGTGCGTTTCTTTACCGGTTATTGGCAAACGGAACTATATTTTAAGGGTATTGAAAAAGATATAAGGACTGCTTTTCGATTCCGTGAACAACTTTTGAGTGAAAAAACACGTAAAATGGCGGAAGAGATAAGAAAGCATCCATCGGTAAGTATCCATATTCGTCGTCAGGATTATCTATTACCTAATTCCGTTCATCTTTATGGAAATATTTGTACGTCAAAGTATTATGAAGTTGCATTAGAGATGTTGCGTGAACAATTATCTTCCGATGAACTTTATATTTATTTATTCAGCGATGATCCGGAATGGGTTAAAGAGAATGTGCAGTATGAAAATAGTCAGGTAATCGATTGGAATCACAAAGAAGATAGTTGGCAGGATATGTATTTGATTTCTGTTTGTCGTTATCATATTGTAGCCAATAGTAGTTTTAGCTGGTGGGGAGCCTGGTTGGATGGACGAAAAGATAAGATAGTGATTGCACCGGGTGTTTGGCTCAATACCAGGTTAGCTCCGGATATCTTGCCTGAAACGTGGCAGTATCCTTTTAGCATGGAAAAGCGTTGGATAGATATTGTTCACCGTCATGTTACAAGTATACCGTTGAAAGGTCTTTTCCATGGACAGATGGGATTGATTATTTTTTTCTATCATTATAGATTGATAAAAAATGTTTTGTATATGCGAACGGCCGAAAGGCTATTAGATTCTTTGATTTGCTCAATGACCGCAGATATACCTGATAATTATGCGGAAGGTTTAGCCGGAATCGGTACAGCTATTGAATATCTTTTGCAAAATGGATTTATAGAAGGAAATGCAGATGAGATTTTATCAGAAATAGATAGAAGGTTAATCTTATCTATTTCTTCTATTTCTGGTGGTATGTGGAATCTGCCAACAGGACTTTGTGGCTGGTTACGTTATTTTCGTTTCCGATTACAAAATCCTCTTATTATAGATAAGCAGATCTATTTATTGAATAAAGAAACTCTCTTTTATGGGTTATGTTGTCTGAAAAAAGCAACAGATATCTCAGTTTCTATAGCTGAAGAGATTGTTTCTGAATTGGGAAAGATAGGGAATATCGGATTATATCCAGAATTAGTAGAATGGTTGTTACGTTTCTTTCTCCATGATTCAAAGAGTAATTATGACGATTTACTGCGAAAGGCTGAAGCTGTTAATGAAAAGCGTATAAATGCAATAATTTGGGATCGTTCTTTTGGATTATGTGGATTTGCGGGTAAAGAACTGAAATTTTTTTCCGTACAAACTTTTATTCCATGGACTGAACTTGTATAATCTAAAAATGTAGTGCTATGATTGATATATCCATTATAATGCCTGTCTATAATGAAGATAAGTATCTTCATGCAGCAATTGACAGCATACTTTCTCAGACTTTTGACAATTTTGAATTTATTATAATAGATGATGCATCAACAGATAATTCATTGCAAATCATTAAGTCTTATACGGATAAACGTATTATATTGATTTGTAATGAATATAATGTCGGGAACTATCCTTCCCGGAATAAAGGACTGGAAATTGCTGTTGGGAAATATATTTGTGTCATGGATGCAGATGATGTCGCTTATCCTCAAAGATTGGAACTTCAATATCAATATTTGGAAGCTTGTCCGGATCTTTGGATATTAGGTACAGGACTTGATTTTTCTATTCCGGGAATGAAATGGACTTTGCCGTCTTCGCATGAGCAGTTGATGATAGGCTTACTACAGGATAATGTATCTTTGCATTCGTCTCTGATGATTCGAACTGATGTGATGAGGAAGTATGGAGGATATGATGAAAAATATGTATATTCTTCTGATTACGATTTGATGTCACGTTTTTCTTTAGCAGGAAAAGTAGAAAACTTACCAGAGGTATTAATGATGTATCGTTGGCATGCGTCTCAGATATCCCAATTACATCGAGATGAACAGAAAGCATTTGCTTATGATATACGCCGAAAATATCAGATTGAATTTATAAACCGTTATAGGAGGGCCAATCAGCAAATGCCGGATGAATGGACTGTCGGTATTCCGGAGATTGGACGAATTATAGCATTGTATACTTGTGCGAGTTATACCGGAGATGTGATTTATGAAAAACAAGCGGATGAGTTATTAGAGCAATTATTGGAAAATGATATAGAAATTGTTCCGTCTTTAGGGCAGGAATCTAGTTTTTGTAGTTTGGGATGCGGGCTTATATACATTTTGCGTAACGGATTTGCTGAAGGTGAAGAAAATGAAATACTGATGGAGTTGGATACGCGTTTGTCTGCTCTCAGTATAAATTGGAATAAAGAGCAAAAAGAGTCTTTATATGGTTGGATACATTATTTGACACTTCGGATAGATGTTCCGGAAGGGGGCACGGCTACTCTTATTAATAAACAAAACCTGATCCAATTTCTGGATCGCCTGGGAGATATTGAAATAGTCGATGACTGTTTATTGGAGGATATCCGGAAAATAGATGCTTTAGGAATCTTCCCGGAGAGGACAAAGCGCTTATTGGGTGAGAAAGAGATTGTCTATATATATAATGTAGATAAACCGTTAGATGATATTGTTACGTTTGTAATCCCGGTCCGTATCGATTCGTCTGAACGACGGGAAAACCTGGATGTCGTTTTAGATCAGTTATCGAAACGTAAGCGGAGCAAAATAATAGTATTGGAAGCTGATAACGATTCCAAATATAGAGTGCCTGGAAATTGTCTGAATGTGACATACCGCTTTGTGAAAGATGATAACCCCATTTTTTATCGGACGAAATATCTAAATGAATTATTGCGAGAAGCTGATACTTCGATTGTTGGTATATGGGATACTGACGTGATAGTGCCGAACGATCAAATAGACTGTTCGATAGCTGATATTCGGAACGGGAAAGCAGTAATGAGTTTTCCCTATGACGGACATTTTAATATGTGTTCAATGGAGGACAGCTTTATTTTTCGTGACAACCGTTTGATTGAATTTCTGAAAGGAAAAGAGCATTCCGATTGTTTTATTCATTCTGTCGGTGGTGCTTTTCTTGTACATAAGGAGCATTATCTGAAGGCAGGAGGGGAGAATGAACATTTTTACGGTTGGGGAATGGAAGATATGGAGCGTGTCAAGCGAATGGAAATAGTAGGATTTCCGGTTTCGCGTGCCGGCGGAGCTTTATATCACTTGTTCCATTATCGTTATGAAAATTCCCGTTTTTATAGTTCAAGGTTGGAAGAAGAGAACCGTGAAGAATTTCTCAAAGTCTGTGGTTTGAATAAAGATCAATTGAAACACTATATACAAACCTGGAAAGATGTAGCCTTGGAATATGAAAATAAAGTTTATCTACCATCGGAGATGCATGCCAGATCTCCTTTTCTGGCTAATTATTTTTGTTTGATGGAAAGCTATCATCTGGCTTTTGTGATAATCGCGAAAAATGCATCGTCACATTTGAGAAATGTGCTTGCGTCATCTCTTTATGGTTTCTACCCTAACCAGGGTGGCGCTCATAGCCTGGTTGGTTATGATGATGCGAGTCCCTATTTGTGTCCGGTTTCAAGGATGCAGGAAAAAGAGAAAGAGTCTGGTAAAATGATCAAATTTGCTGTTTGGAGAGATCCTGTTGAACGATTGGTTTCTTGCTATAAACACTTTTGCCTGGAGAAAGCAAATCGTTTCTATTTTCGGTATTTAGCTCTGTTTGAAGATAATTCATTTGATCGTTTTATGGAGTTTGTCCGGTTCGAGCTGCGTAAAAGCAATCCTGTTTATCAGGACGAACATATCCGCAGGCAATCGGATTACTATCGTCCGGAAGATGTGGATTATATCGTTCCGATCCATAAGTTGAATCAGTTTCTGGAAGAACATGGTGTACCAGTATTGAAAAAATCAGCGAATGAAACCTCTGTGAAGTTTCAATTGACAGACTGGAATTATATAGAGGAAATAAGAGAATTGTATAAAGCTGATTACGAAATTGAATTAACGTATTAGTTTGTTGTACGTATATTGATTAATTGTTTAATAATCAAGATGTATATAATATGAAATATGAGAAAGAAATAAACGCTATAATATTAGCTGCCGGGATGGGGACTCGCTTGCAGCCGGTCACTAATAAACTTCCAAAATGCCTGATATCTATATACGGTATTCCAATTATAGAGAATCAAATACAGGCATTGCGGAAATTGGGAGTTAACAGGATTTGTATCATAGCAGGATATCTGTGCGATAAATTAGCCTATTTGGTCAAAAAATATCCCAATATAGAAATTAGAGTTAACAATAAATTTGATTTATACAACAATCTGTATTCTTTGTATTTAGCTCTTGATATGCTTGGAGATAGCTTTATATTGGATGGCGATGTATATATTGGAGACTGTTGCCTCCCAATAATGAAAGACGCTGTACAAAAAATAGATACATCTCTTTTATTTACAGTGGAGAAGTTCTCTTCTGAGCCGGAATGGATCCCTGTATTAAATGAAGATGGGTATGTTAATGAAATTTATACAACGAATCAACCAGGATTTTATAGGATGATGTCGGGCATCTCTTATTGGAATAGAGCTGATGGCACTATTTTACAAGAATATCTAATAAAATATATCGATGGCAATCATTATAAAGATTTTTTTTGGGAACAAATCATTCTGGATAATTGTAATGACTTTACAATTAGAACAGAGTTGCTGGAATCTGTTTATGAAGTGGATACTATTGATGATTTAGAAAAACTAAACAGTTGTCTGTTTCCATATTCCTATCCTCAATACCCAGATGAAAGAGAGAAAGGAAAAACATCTCAGGAACAATTGAAGTTTGTATTGGTAAGAATGTTGAAAATATTTGATTGTATCTGCAAAAAGCATGATATCGATTATTGGCTGGATTATGGAACTCTGTTAGGGGCTATACGTCATAAAGGTTTTATTCCTTGGGATAATGATATTGATATCGGCATACTTCGTGCGGATTATGAGTTGTTTCTAGAAAAAGGAGTAAGGGAGTTACCAAAGGATATTTTCTTTCAGAATAGTGATACTGATCCGAGTATGGCGTCTTTCAGTTGGTTAGTTGAGGCACGCTTGCGAGATCGTTATAGCAATTATTTAGATTCGGAAAAAACAATGGGCAATACTATAAACTGGCATAATGGCATACAATTGGATTTTTTTGTATATGACCAGGATGCCATTTATGAAAATGCAATATCCAATAGTTTTGAAAGGTATTTGAATAATAGCCGGATACATTTATTGATTGATGAAATAGAAATGTTGGATGAAGCCTATTTTGAAGGGAATCTTTATCCTGTTCCGGTTGGTTATTGCACTTATTTGCAACGCTGTTATGGTAATTATATGGAATTACCTCCGGAGAAGGACAGAAGATATCCATTAGTTGATATTTTTACTCCATGCGATCATTCGGAGAGTTTGCAATGGAACACTACGATTAATAATAAATAATATGTGAACAATGGAGATACTCGATTTTAAAGATGATTACTTTATTTACTCTAATAGAGGAGGTCTATCAAAAGCTTTTTATGACGATTTATTTGTTGTTGAGTGTGATAAGCCATTTGTCTGTTTCTATTTGAAAGATAAAAAATTTCTGGTACAATGTACTTTGGCTACTATTGCAAAATCGTTAAAAGATTATTTTGTTCAGGTAAATAGACAAGTTATTGTAAATATGAAGCATGTAGAGCATATTGTTTGTCTACGAGGATCCTATTGGGTTATGATGAAGAATAGAGTTCAATATAAGATAAGTGAACGCCGAGAAAAAACGGTTCGTGATGCATTTCGTCTGTATGCTTGATCTGAGTTGTATAAACTCAAATGGATGGCTGAAGATTTATATACGCAGTCAATAGTAACTCATAGGTGACTTGTTTGGATATAAAATTTTAGTTTTACTTAATAAAAAGATGCGTTCAGTATGAAAATACCTGCGTTTGGGGGTTAAAGGTGAAATTTCCTTGGTGGATAAAAAGTAAATGGTTAATATTGTCTACAAGTAGTATAAACTTAAATTTGAATGATATGAAAAAATTAGGTAAAATCAAATTGAATCAATTCAGCAAAGATGAATTAGAATTACGTGAATTGAATGCATTAAAAGGTGGTTGTGAATGTGCTAGATGTGGTACTTGTTCATGCTACTATATTTTTCCGGAAACAGGAGGTTTTGATCATCATGTTGATTCTAGAGATAAATTTGCGTATTGATTTTTCTAGATTATTAGAGTTGATATGTCAGATTTTATTAATTTGTAAAGTATGTAATGATATCGACGACTAATAGTAATATTAGTTGTCGATATGAATGTTAACTAATTATTTTATTATGATACAAACACTCTTTCATACATCGGAAAATGAAAATTCATATATATTCGATGACCAAAGCCGATTATCGATGTTAATACACCCTGAACTAATAAAAGCTTCAGAAAAGTCAGTAGACAATGAGTCGTATTATTCTAAAAAGTATGAGTATTTGAAAAAGTATGGTTTCTTTGGAACTCCAAAACTTGCTAATATAGATATTATAAGCGAGTCAATGGTAAAAGAAAGTATTATTCAAACAAAGCAAATTGTATTCGAAGTAACAGATAGTTGTAATTTGAGATGTACGTATTGTGCTTATGGTGAATTGTACGAAGGATTTGATACAAGAAATCAAAAAAATATAAATGTAGATTATGCTATTAAATTACTAAAATATGTTTTTGGATTGAAGTACAAAAATAAGAATAATAAACTGAATATTGGTTTTTATGGAGGTGAGCCTCTTTTGAATATAAAGTTTATCAAACAGATAGTTAGGCTTGTCAATCAATATAAACAGGAGAAAGAGTTGGATGTGTCATATACTATGACTACAAATGCTACATTGATACATAAATGCATTCCTTTTTTAGTTGAAAACAAATTTCGTCTACTTATTAGCTTAGACGGGAACGCAAAAAATCATAGTTATCGCTCTTTTAGTAATAATAAAAATTCTTTCGAAAAAGTAATTGAAAATATTGATTTTATTCAAAATGAATATAGAGAGTATTTTGAACAAAATGTGAATTTTAATGCTGTTTTGCATAATCGAAATTCAGTGAAGGAAATTTATGAATTTATTTATTCTAGATATCATAAAATTCCTAGAATTTCAGAACTAACATTTGATGGTCTGAATCCAAGTAAAAAAGCTATTCATGATAAAATATTTCATAGTAAAAGAAAAAGTGAATACGAATACCAAAAGGAAGAATCGAATCTTCTTCCTGTGGTTGAACTATCAATATTTCAGGAGTTGTCTGATTTTTTGAAATATAATTCAGTGAATTTTTATCTATCCAATATTGCCGATGTATGGCATGGTGTGGAAAAATATGTGCCAACAAGTACCTGTTTGCCTTTTCAAAGAAAAATACTTTTAACAACCCGTGGAAAATTATTAGCATGTGAAAAAATTAGTTATAATAAATTTGCGTTGGGTGAGGTTGGAAAAGAGGTTAAAATTGATATATCTGAAATTGTTAATAAGTATAATTTGTATTATAATTATATGATAAAACATTGTCAAAATTGTTATGAATATAGGTTTTGTGGTGTTTGCTTATTTCGTATGAAAAACTTTGATAAATTGGGTTCTGAAGACTTTGTTTGTGATAGATTTCAAGATTATAGTGATTTTAAGAATAAACTATATCATCTTTTTTCTTTTATCGAAAAATATCCTGCTAATTATTCTCAAATAATAGAAAATACAATATTGGAATGAAATATAAAGAAATAACAACCGATTATTGGTTCACTATTGAACCTTATGTTTTTATTAGTATAGTCAATAATAGTCTTTTATTGTACAATACTCTCGATGGAAAAACTATAGAATCAGATAAAGCTGATGTTATTGAATTGTTAGGAGAAATACTTAAAAAGGAAAATTGTGGTGTTGCTTTATTAAAAAAAGAAGTATATAAACATGACGATATCAATGCTTTTGTCAGTGAACTACGAGAAAAATTTATGGGCGATGTAATTGATGTTTCCTTATCAAAAGGTAAACCAGTTCAATTGCTACCTTTTTTTAATTTATCAAGCAAGCATGAATTATATAAGAAGATGAATTTTTCTCCACGCAAAAATATATTAGAAAATCTATCTGAAATTAATATTTATGTGGATTGTAAAACTGATGAAGCAAACCTTATTTCTTTTTTTAAATCTTTACCTGATAGACTGATAATTAATATTGTGTCTGATATGAATATATTGGTTAAATATAGTGAATTACTTTCCTTTTTTTATCGATACAGTTCATCAAAAAATATCATATGTTCATATGATACTATTTTGCCTTTACCATCAATTTTTAAAAATATTTTTTCATATAGAGTTTCTGTTGATTTTCCTATAGATATAGATAAGTGGAATGATTCAAAACAAACCTTGCTTAATCAGGCTTTGTCATTTGAGTATGTTTTTGATGTATCAACTATGGAGGAATATGAGTTAATAGAGCAATTTGTAGAAGAATTTAGCATTGAAAAATATCGTATAAATCCTATATATACCGGTAGTAATTTGAGTTTTTTTGAAAAAAATGTTTTTCTGACGAAAGATGATATTTTATCTACATCAATGACAGTAAAAAAAATTTTCGCTAACCAAGCAATTAATTTATTTGATTTTGGAAAAATAACTATTATGTCTAATGGTGATGCTTATGCTAATGTGAATTATCCATTATTAGGCAATATATATACTCATAGTATCCATGAAATAGTATATAATGAGATTGAAAAAGGTAAGTCATGGCTTCGAATTCGTAATCAATTCCCATGTGATAATTGTGTCTATCAGTGGATTTGCCCTTCTCCTTCAAATTATGAAATTGCGATTGGAAGGTCGAATCTATGCCATGTGATAAAATGATAGATTAGTGTTGTATTTAATTATAGAAAGTGGATGAAAATAGTGAATATTGTTTTGTTGATTATTTCCGCTATAATGGGACTTGTTGGGTGTGAAAAATCTGTAATTAATGAAGATGGAGTAATTGTTGTTGATGTTACTGCAAAATATCCTAAAAAGAATCTTGTTTTGCAGGATTTTATGGATGTGGAATATATTCCTTTAGAAACCTCAGGGGAGTTTATATGTCAAGGACTTGTATTGGATGTTACTAAGAATTTTATAGTAATAATCAACCGTAACTATGATGGAGATATTTTTATCTTTACTAGAAATGGTAAGGGGGTAAAGAAGATAAACAGAAAGGGACAAGGTGTTGGAGAATATACATATATTTCAGGAATAGTACTTGATGAAGATAGAGGTGAAATGTTTGTTAATGAGCATTTGGCAAAGAGGGTTATTGTATATGATTTATGTGGAAATTTAAAGCGAGTTTTAAAGCATAATGGGAATGCTATGTATAATAGAATATATAATTTCGATTATGATAATTTTATTTGCTATGATGGAACTGTGAATGAGCAATCATTTTCGCTCATATCTAAGCAGTCAGGAAATGTAATTAAGAATATCGAGATTCTTTTTGAAAAAAAGATAATGACATCGTTGATATTAAGGGATGAAAAAAATAATAGATCTTACTCTGCACGTCTTCCTTACGAACCTATAATTCCTTATTATAATAATTATGTAATTACCGAACCTTCATCTGATACAGTCTACATATATTCTTCTAATCATGATATGATTCCGTTGATTATAAGGACTCCATCTATTCAATCTATGGTACCTGAAGTCTTTCTTTGTCCAAGCATTGTGACAGATGATTTTTATTTTATGGAAATAGTAAAAAAAGAGTATGATTTTGTGCTTAAACGAGGATTTCCCAATGTTTGTTTGATGTACGACAAAAAGAATAAAGCGATATTTGAATATATTGTATACAATGAGGACTATTTAAATAAAAGTAAAACATTTATGAATACGAGACCTCTAGGTAATAAAATAGCAACTTGGCAAAATTTGGAGGCTTACAAACTTGTAGATGCTTATAAAAAGGGGCAACTTAAAGGAAAGTTAAAAGAAATTGCTGCTACTTTGGATGAAGAATCCAATCCGGTTATCATGTTGATAAAGTATAAAAATAGACATAATTATGTAAGGTAATGCAAAAAAAAAATATAAAAATAGAAGAAGACTTGCAGCAGATAGCTAATATGCTTTTGCTAAACGGTACTTTAACTCAATGTCCGGGTTTGGTGCATGGAAAAATGGGGATTGCGATTTTCTTTTTTCATTATGCTTTGTTTACAGGTAACGAATTGTTTGCTGATTATGCAATGGATGTGATTGGTGAAATGTTAGATCAAATTCACGTTAACAGTCCTGCTGATTACGAAAGAGGAATCGCTGGTATCGGAGTTGGAATTGATAATTTAATTTTTAATGATTTTTTAAGTGTAGAGGATGATATTTGTGAGGGTTTTGATCAACGAATGTTTCGAGCTGTGATGTATGATCCTTATTCGGATTTTACTCTATATGGTGGATTAATCGGTTATGGGCAATATTGGATTACACGACTACGTTATCAAGAGTCAACTATTTTGGCACGAAAATGTCTATCACATATAACAGTTCTGATTAGTGAAAGATTTTCTGATATATCAATCACAGAGCAGACGGATGTATTTTGTTTTCTATGTGATTTACAGAAAATATCAGGTTTTGATGATTGTTTCAGGCTCTTGGATCTATGTCAGAGGAAATGGAATTTGCAATCGTTATCTATAGTTAAAAGGTTTTCTCGGCTGGGGGATTCAATGGTTGGTAATTTTATTCGTGCTTATCAGTGTAATAGGTATTTCAATGATGTTTTACAAGATGAATTTGATATTGCTTTGAGGCAAATACCAAATTTGGATATAGGAAAAGCTCCTACTAACGCTGGTATTCTTAATGGATACTCAGGTGAAGGTATGCTACGAATGCTAGCACTAGGCCAAGCAAATATATCATGGATGCACCTTTTGTAATTTGTAATTAAATGAATTTGTATATTTTCAATCAAACTCGTCGTGGATCTGTATTTGGAGTTGGTACTTATATCCGTGAATTGGTTTCAGCTTTGAAAGGCTGTGATATAAATATTTGCGTAGTAAATTTGATATCTGAAAAACCTCAAATACAAGTAGAACAAATAGATGGGATAGAACATTTATGTTTTCCTTTAGTTATTCAGGATCAACGAACAACAAGCAATGAGGATCAGTGGAAATTATATTGTCGTAATGTAGTATATTTGCTTCAATTGTATATCAAGGATAAAAAGGATTTGATATTTCATCTCAATTTTTTTGAAAGTGGTAAATTAGTCGAAGAATTGAAAAATACTTTCGATTGTAGTATTCTTGCTGTTGTCCATTTTTTTGATTGGGGGTTTAATATTTATGACAATCCGGAGAGATTGCGGCATATTTTAAAAGAAAAATATCCGGATAGTTTTGGAAAAAAACTACAAAAAACATTTGAAGAGGAAAAATTATATTATTCTAGGGTAGATCATGTCCTTTGTTTGTCAAATTATATGAAAGGCTTTTTATGTAGGGATTATGGAATTTCGGCTGCTAAAATATCGGTCATTTCAAATGGGGTATGCGATGTGGTTGATACATCAATTAATATTAAACATCTTCGGAGAAAATGGAATATATTATCTGAAGAAAAAATCATCCTTTTTGTTGGTCGTATTGATGAAGTTAAAGGAGTAATTTATTTGATCAAAGCTTTTCGTGAAGTGCTGAAAACAAATAAAAATTGTCATTTGATAATGGCAGGTAGTGGTGATTATGACAAGTGTTTTCTAGAATGTAAAGATATTTGTATCAAAACAACATTTACTGGATTACTAGAAAAGGAAGATTTATATGAACTCTATCAAATAGCAGATATTGGCGTTGTGCCTTCGTTATTCGAGCCATTTGGTTATGTAGCTGTTGAAATGATGATGCACCAATTGCCAGTTGTGGTTACGGCAACTTCAGGATTGAACGAAATAGTGGATAACACCTGTGGGTTAAAAATTCCCCTTACTGTCTTACCTGATAGTGTGGAAATAGATTCGAAATTATTGTCGGAAAAGATTTTATATCTGATAGAACATCCGACAGAAGCCAAACAAATGGGAGAAAATGGACGAGGAAGGTTTCTAAATAATTATTCTTCGAAGATATTTTGTGAGAATATGTTATGGATATATAAATCAATATGCACATAAGATGAATCTGTATATTTTTAATGAAACAAACCCTGCGACAAGTTATGGGATAGGTACTTATATTAAGGAACTGGTTGTTGTTTTGAAAAATAGTGGTGTGAATGTTTGTGTGGTGAACTTAAATTCTGACAAGTTACAGATAATGTCAGAAGAGATAGAGGGTGTACTTTATTTGTATTTTCCTCCACCTATACAATGGTCAAATGAACTCTCGGAACATTGGGACTTATATCATCATAATATCGTATATTGGCTTCAATTACATATAAAGAATAAAGAAAATCTAATATTTCATTTGAATTATAACAAAAAAGGTAAACTTGCAAAAGAATTGAAAGATGTATTCAAATGTAAAATTATACTGACAGTACATTATCTTGATTGGTGTTTCAAACTATTAGGAAATCAAGTTCGTTTAAAAAAAATATTGGAAACACAACAATTAGTTCAGAGAGATAAAGAAATAGAACTGTTGAAGGATAGCTTCCAAATAGAAAAAGATACTTTTCAGATAGTAGATTATATCATTTGTCTTTCAAATAAAACGCGACAAATATTACAGGATGATTATAAAATAAATTCGAATAAAATTGTGACTATATGTAATGGACTAACAGATACTACTTCTGTTTCTGAAAAATCCATGTTACGGCAAAAATTTAATATACCATTAAATGTTCCTATCATATTATTTGTAGGGAGAGTAGACAATAGTAAAGGATTAAAGTATGCATTACGGGGTTTTCGAATTATATTAAAAATGTGTCCGGATTGTCGTTTTATTATTGCAGGAAATGGAGACTTTGATCTTCATATGGCAGAATGTGAAGATATTTGGATGAATGTTATTTGGACAGGATTAATAAAGAAGGAAAAAGTCTATGAATTATATACAATAGCAGATTTAGGTATTATGCCTTCCTTTCATGAACAATGCAGTTACGTAGCTATAGAAATGATGATGCATGGATTACCAATCGTATGCAGTACTTCTGCCGGTTTGTATGAAATGGTAGAGAATAATATTACTGGCTTACACATACCAGTGATAGAATATACTGATAAAACAGAAATTGATAGTTCACTATTGGCTGAAAAGATGTTATACCTACTACAACATCCGATTGAAGCTAAACAGATGGGCCAAAACGGGCGTAGAAGATATCTAAACAACTATTCTTCGAATATATTTCGTGGGAATATGTTGAAAATCTATGAATCATGTTGGCATAGTGATGATGGTAAGATTAAAGTTTTGATAGTTACAGGACAGAGCAATCATAATTGGGAGGTCAGTCACCTTGCGATCAAGCAGATTCTTGAGAACTCCGGACTTTTTACGGTCAATGTCGCCATATCGCCCGAAACCGGAAAGATCATGTCGAATTTCAATCTTGATTTTGCATCTTACCAATTGGTCGTACTCGACTACAATGGAGACAGATGGCCGGAGGAAACAGAAAAATCTTTTTTGGATTTTGTAGAAAAGGGAGGCGGTGTAATAATCTATCATGCTGCGAATAATGCTTTCAGAGATTGGAAAGAATATAATCGGATAATCGGTTTCGGGGGATGGGAAGATCGTGATGAAACAGCCGGTCCTTATATTTACATGCGGGATGGACGCTTGGTGTATGATAAGGAATCTTACGGGTGCGCCGGTTCACACGGTATTCAGCATGAGTTCGTGTTAAATTGCAGCAACCCGGAACATCCGGTAACGAAAGGTTTGCCTGTAGCATGGCGTCATGCACAGGATGAATTGTACGATCGTATGCGTGGTCCGGGTATTGTTAAAGATGTTTTGTTTTGGGGGTATTCCGATCCGGCAACGAAAGGCTCCGGGCGTGATGAGATGGCTATATTTACAGTCGATTATGGAAAAGCACGTATTTTTCATACTACTTTAGGTCATGCGGGAAATACTCTTGACAATAATATAGCAATGCAGTGTGCGGGATTTCAGGTTACATTGCTTCGTGGTGCCGAATGGGCGGCAACCGGTAATGTGACGCAGCCGGTGCCTGATGATTTCCCGACAGAGAAAAGTATTTCTTTGCGTAAAAATTACAAATAAAAAACAGTTTAATATGGAAATCGTTCCCAATTCGATTTTAGGCAAAAGCCACGGATATACAGCTCCTTCGGACAAATTGAATATTGCCGTTGCAGGTATTGGTGGTATGGGTATTACGAATATTCAGCATGTTTTTGAAACAGAGAACATCGTAGCCCTTTGTGATGTGGATTGGAAATATTCGAAGCCAGTATTAAATTGTTTTTCACGGGCGAAGAAGTATAAAGATTTTCGTAGAATGTATGATGAAATGGATAAACAGATTGATGCTGTTATGGTTGCAACACCTGACCATACCCATGCTATTATTGCTGCTACTGCTATAACATTAGGTAAACACGTGTATGTTCAAAAGCCATTAACCCATTCGGTCTATGAATCGAGATTACTAGCAAAGTTGGCAGCAGAATATAATGTTGCGACACAAATGGGGAATCAGGGAGCCTCTGATGAGGGTGTTGATCTGATATGTGAATGGATCTGGAACGGTGAAATCGGTGAAGTAAAGAAAGTTGAAACCGCTACTGATCGTCCTATGTGGCCGCAAGGATTGGAAACTCCTTCCAGAATACATAAAGTACCTCCTACATTGGATTGGGATTTGTTTATCGGTCCGGCTAAAATGAGACCTTTCAATTCCATTTATCATCCTTGGAATTGGCGTGGTTGGTGGGATTTTGGAACGGGCACTTTGGGGGATATGGGGTGCCATGTTCTACATCCTGCATTCAAAGCGCTTAAATTAGGTTACCCCGTGTCAGTTGAAGCTGCTTCTTCGCCTGGGTTTATTGATTGCGCTCCACAGTCGGAGTATGTGAAATTTGTTTATCCGGCTCGGGAAGGCATGCCCAAAGTTGATTTTCCGCAAGTGGAAATCCATTGGTATGATGGTGGTTTTATGCCGGAGCGTCCGACTGGATTTCCTCAAGGACGTCCACTGATGGGGATGAGTGGTGGTTTGACAATTTTTCATGGGACGAAAGATACGCTGCTTTGCGGTTCTTACGGACTCAGGCCCTGGCTGCTATCCAGACGTGTGCCGAATGTGCCCAGGACGATTCGCCGTGTAGATAGAGCGATGGAAGGTGGGCATGAACAGGATTGGGTACGTGCTTGTAAGGAAAGTCCGGAAAATCGTATAAAAACCAAATCTGATTTTTCGGAAGCGGGTCCGTTCAATGAAATGATCATGATGGGGGTATTGGCAGTTCGTCTGCAATCCTTGAATAAAATATTGGAGTGGGATGGAACGAATATGGAATTTACGAATATTAGTGACAATGAAGAAATCCGGCAGATGATTTCAAATGGATTTATAATCAAAGCGGGACATCCTTCGTTTAATGCTAAAATGTCGGATCCGATCAATGCCAAAGAATTTGCTGCCGGATTGATTAAACATAATTATCGCACGGGGTGGAATCTCCCTCTGGGAAATATCCGATAAAAAGATCTGTAATTATGGAAGCTCCTCAAAATATACATCCGGAAATCTTGTCTGCCATTCGTTTATTGTCAGAAGACAGGAATGTAAATATGGATACAGCCGTATCAATAATAGAAGATACGGTGTATAATTGTGATTTAAGTATATATCCGGATTTTTCAACCGGTTTAGCCGGTATTGGGTATGGTATCCAGTATTTGATTTGTACTGGCTTAATAGAAGAAGATGCTGATGAGGTGCTTGAAGAATGCGATCGACATCTTTTTTCCGCAGTTTATTTTCGTATGCATACTGATTTAACCCATGCAACAGGTTTGATGGGAATAGCTTCTTACTTTTTAGGAAGATTAGAAGACCCTAATGCTAGTGATAATAACTTGAGTACTTTAACAAGTAAGTCGGTTTTATTATCTATTTTGGATATTTTGTTGATTAGATTTGGTGTCGAAGGTTATGTCTCTTCCGAAATCAGAGAATTGCCCCGGATAAGTATGGCTGAAACACATGATGTTAGAAAGTTTATACAAGATTTTTTACATTATGATATATGTAATGAACTAGCATTGATATTGCAGAATAGAATAGAACAGAATCCTGTTTCACCGGCAAGAAGGTATAATAATTCAATCGATACGGACATGAGTGATGTAACGATTGTTATGCCGATACGTGTAGACAGTGATGATCGAATAGCAAATTTGAAAACTATAATTCGTTTGTATTCTACTCTTGAAAATATACATTTTATAATTTGGGAAGCGGATAATTATCAACATCTTTATATAGAAGAAAATGAGCGAATCAGTTATTCGTTTTGTATGGATGACAATCCTGTATTTCATTTTACTTATTATCGAAATGTGATGATAAAACAGGCAAAAACTCCTATAGTGATAGTGTGGGATGTGGATGTTTTAGTTCCTGAAGAACAACTATGTAGGGCTGTGGATGATGTAAGAAACCAACAGGCTGTTTTATCTTTTCCGTATGATGGTATTTGTTATAGTCTGCCGCCTGATATGAGTGATAATTTCAGAAATACGTTGGATTGGGAAGTTTTGCTTTCAGAAGAAGAAAAGTTTCCGACCATGTTCGGGCAATTGACTGCCGGAGGTATATTCGTTGTTGATCGTGAAAGGTACATGCGAGCCGGAATGGAGAATGAATATTTTCTTGGTTGGGGACCTGAAGATATTGAGCGGTTAAAACGGCTTACAATTTTGGACCTACCGGTATCGCGGGTAAAAGGTTGTATTTATCATTTATATCATCCGCGAAAGTTAAACTCTGGGTATGTAGATCGGTCTCAAAATTTGTCTGCCAAAAAAGAGTTACTTCGAATATGCAGGATGGGTAAGGCAGATTTGTTGGAAGAGATAGCTGATTGGTCATGGGGTGTTAAAAAGTGAAAGTAATCTCATGAAAAGAATATTCCCTCATTATCATCAACTCGATGCCGTAGACTGCGGTCCTACCTGCCTTCGTATGATTGCGAAGTATTATGGTCGTACCTATTCGGTTCAGTATTTACGTGAACAAGCTTTTATCTCGCGTGAAGGGGTATCGATGTTAGGGATTAGCGATGCCGCAGAATTAATCGGATTCCGTACAATGGGGGTAAGGATTACGCTGGAGCAATTACGGACAGAAGTCCCTATGCCATGCATTTTACATTGGAACCAGCAGCATTTTGTTGTTTGTTATAAAATAAAAAACGGGAAATATTATATTGCAGATCCGGCTAACAAAAAAGTGTCCTATGATGAAAAGGAGTTGGAGCGTTGCTGGTGTAGTACCTTAGTGGAAGGGAGAGATACCGGAGCCGCTTTATTATTGGAACCCGGACCGGACTTTTATGATCGCGGAGAAGTAGAGGAGCGAAAAGACAGGAAATTCTCTTTCTTCTTTCGTTATTTAACTCCTTATAAACGGGAACTTTTTCAGTTAGTGTTGGGGATGCTGACGGTGAGTATTCTACAGTTAATCATGCCATTTCTTACCCAGAGTCTGGTGGATACTGGTATTCGGGATAGTAATCTGAGTTTTATTACTCTGATTCTGATTGCTCAGTTAGTTATCTTTATTGCCCGGTTGTCTGTCGATTTTATCCGTAGTTGGATTTTATTGCATGTTAATACCCGAATCAATATTGCTTTGATTTCTGATTTTCTGGCGAAATTGATGCGGTTGCCCCTTCATTTTTTTGATACGAAAAAGGTTGGTGATATTATGCAACGTATCGGGGATCATAACAGAATTGAGTCGTTTATGACGGGAACTTCAATCAGTACATTGTTCTCTTTCGTCAATTTTATTGTATTTGGTTTTGTTCTGGCTTATTATGACCTAACTATATTAGGCTTGTTTTTATTGGGGAATGGCTTGTATGTTGCTTGGGTATTAGCTTTTATGAGATATAGGCGAGAATTGGATATCAAACGTTTTGCTCAGGCATCTAGTGAGCAAAGCAATCTATTCCAATTGGTAACCGGCATGCAGGAAATCAAGCTGAATAACTGCGAGACTGAAAAGCGTTGGGAATGGGAACGTATTCAAGTGAAATTATTTAAAATAAGTATTAAAGGGTTAGCTTTAGGGCAATATCAACAGCTCGGGTCGGTGTTTTTTAACCAAACCACCAATATCCTGATCTCCTTCACCGCAGCCCGGGCTGTTGTTTCCGGTGAGATGACTCTTGGTATGATGATGTCGCTCACCTATATTGTGGGGCAGTTGACTGCTCCGATCGAACAGTTTATTGGTTTTGCCCGTTCATTTCAGGATGCAAAGATTAGTTTGGAACGTTTGGGAGAGATCCATCAGCGGGAGGATGAAGAACAGACCTTAGCATTGAAAGTAAATGCTTTACCGGATAACAGGGCTTTGCAGATCGAGGATGTGAGTTTTAGTTATGACGGGGCAGACCGGGATTATGTGTTGGAACATATTAATCTGACGATCCCACAGCATAAGGTGACGGCTATTGTCGGGGCCAGCGGAAGCGGAAAGACGACATTAATAAAGTTATTGCTTGGGTTTTATGAACCGAACAAAGGAAATATCAAAGTAGGTGATCTGTCATTGAAGAATATGAATCCGCATGTATGGCGTGCCTGTACGGGATGTGTGATGCAGGATGGGTTTATTTTTTCGGATTCGATAGCGAAGAATATCGCTATAGGTGCGGAAGTGATCGATAAAGAACGGTTGTTGCATGCCGTGACTGTGGCTAATATCCGGGATTTTATAGATTCGCTACCATTGGGCTATAACACAAAAATAGGTATGGAAGGAAATGGTGTAAGCCAGGGACAGCGGCAACGTATCCTGATTGCACGTGCTGTATATAAGAATCCTGAATTTATCTTCTTGGATGAAGCAACGAATGCTTTGGATGCCAATAATGAACGGGAAATAATGGAACATCTGCATCAGTTTTATAAAGGAAGGACAGTGGTTGTGGTGGCTCACCGGCTGAGTACGGTGCGGGATGCGGATAATATAGTGGTACTGGATAAAGGACAGGTCGTGGAGGAAGGGACGCATGAGGAACTGACGGCACGGCGGGGTGTATATTATAAGCTGGTAAAGAATCAATTGGAATTGGGTTCATAAAATGTACTGATATGCCGGAGATTAGTGTTATTCTGAAAGTAGATGATGGAAATGGGGATTTGCAGGAAGCTGTGAATAATGTCTTTATGCAATTGTTTTCAGATTTTGAACTTCTTGTGTTGAAGGAAGGGGCTAATTACGAGGATACTCTGGATGGTATGGATGCAATCGATATGCGTTTGAGAATTTTGAATGTTGTATCATTTGAAGAACCGGGAGTATGGGGGCAGGTAATGGAAAGCATAAAGGGGAAATATGTTGTTTTAATGGATGCTGGTCATTTAATGGTTCCCAGGAAACTTCATACCCAATTTTCTTTTATGGAGGACCATAGAGATGTTGATGTTTGTGGTACCTGGGTAACGGAAAATGGAAATTCCGGAGTAAATCATTTTTATCAGGTACGGCATAATGATATTGTCATTGAGATGTTGTTTTCTAAAGCTATATATACTCAGTCGGTGATAATGCGCAAGTCTGTTTTTGGAGAGTTTCTAAAAACGTGTTTAGGGAAAATACAGAGACATGAATGTGTGGAATATTATGAGATATGGACTGACTTAATAATAAAGGGATATATTTTTGCTAATATTCCAGAGGTGTTGTTGAAAGTGCGAACAGGGGAAAATGTGTCTTTATTTTCTGATCCAAGTTTACAACGAGTAGATCTAAGAAATGTCCAATGTTGTTATCTGGATTATTTAATGAATAAGATCATTGAGCTTGACCCTGCGTATTTTGATTTTTTGAATAGTGCAGTTGAATTACAGAATAGTAATAAATTGACTTTTGAGGAGTGTAAAGGACTTGTTCGGAATATATATAGTTATATTAGAGAAAAAGAAGAGATACGTTTAAAGGAAGGCAAAATCAGGATATTGTTTTGTATCGATACATTAGGAGGTGGCGGTGCTGAAAAATTATTGATCGATATTTTGAAAAGATTTGATTATGATAAATATGCTGTTGATCTTTTAGTCCTATTTGAAAAGGGAATCTATTTTGTAGATATACCAGAGGAGGTTTCGTGGTTCTTTCCGGGTAGTGGAAAAGTCAAAAAGCGATTTTATGATATAGAGATTGCTTTTTTGGAAGGAGTGGCGGTAAAATATATTGCTGAAAGGGATAGCGCTGCTGTAAAAATAGCTTGGGTACACATTGATTTGTATAATTTTCATTGGACCAAATCTTTTTATAAGAGTGATGAGCATGAATATGAGGTTTACCAAAAAATGAATAAGATTATTTTTGTAACAGAAAATATTAAAAGGCAATTTGAAAGGTTGTTTGGAGGTATTCATGCAGAGTTATTAGTGATACATAACTTTATCGATCAGTCTGATCTATTGAAGAAATCAGAAGGTTATAAGGTCTCTAAAAGAAAGTTTACGTTATGTAGTATTGGGCGGTTAACGCCAATGAAGGGGTATTTGTCGTTAATACGGACTGTTCATCGTTTGGTAGATGATGGGTTGGATTTTGATTTATGGATTGTTGGAGAAGGTGAGCAAAGGATGGTATTGGAGGATTTAATTCAGGAAAGGTCTTTGAGTAATATTGTTTTCTTGCAAGGGTTTCATAAAAATCCGATTCCTTTTTTGAAAGAAGCTGATGTCTTTGTGTCTTCTTCTTCGGTAGAGGGCTTCTCTCTCGTTATAGGAGAAGCTTTATGTTTGGGAAAACCTGTTGTTGCTACGAAAAATGCTGGATCAGAAGAAGTCTTGGATGGGGGAAAATATGGAATGCTAATAGAACAGGGAGATGATTTCTTATATAAGGCGTTGAAAAATGTAATTCAAAGTGAGAGTTTGAGATTTGATTTGCGGTCTAAGGCTTTTGAACGATCTGGGTGGTTTGATGTATCTAAAGCAATGGATAAGATTTATAATGTTTTTCAATAACTAGTCAGTGTTGATAAAATGGAAGGAAAAGAAATAGAATTACGTAGCGAAGAGGTTCAGGAGGTGATGGGACAGATCCCGGCCTGGATTGTACGGTGGGGGATTACGATCTTGTTTATCGTGGTGCTGGCACTTTTGGTGGGTAGCTATTTCTTTAGATATCCGGATGTGATCACGACGGAGATGACATTGACAAGCCGGCATCCGGTGGCGGAGGTGGTGGCCCGCTCGTCGGGAAAGATAAATGAGCTTTATGTGTTTAACGGACAGGAGGTGAAGATGGGTGCTCCGTTGGCGGTGGTTGAGAACCCGGCCAGGACGGAGGATGTGTTCCGGCTGAAGAAGTTGTTGGCACGTTATCAGGAGCAGCCGGAACGTCTGAGCTATTATCTGTTGCAGGATGTGTGGCTGCTGGGGGATATTCAGTCGGCTTATATGAGTCTGGCATCGAAAGATATTTCAGCCCGCGATTACCGGGCTTCAGTCGGACAGTTACTAGCGGCGATCCGTGTCTGGGAGATGTCTTACTGCCTGGTGGCGCCGTCGGATGGAAAGGTTCAGTTGCTTGTGCAAGGGGCTCCGAACCTTTATTTGTCGGCGGGAGATATTTTTGCCCGTATGGTGCCTGAGGGTGGGGAGACCTGGATCGGGCGGGCCTTACTGCCGATTCAGCGGTCCGGAAAGGTGAAGGTCGGACAGCGGGTGATCGTGCGGTTTACGAATTTCCCGGATCAGGAGTTCGGTGTCGTGAACGGGCGTTTGTCGTCAGTTTCGCTGGTGCCTTCGGAAGACAATTATATGGTGGAGATTGCCTTCCCGGACGGACTGACCACCAATTATAGGAAGAATTTGCCTGTTTCTTATGAAATGAAAGCCACAGCCGAAATTGTAACTGATGATGTACGTTTGATAGAACGTTTCTTCCAGCCACTGAAAAAGATACTGAAAGAAGGGTTCTGAAGTTTTTTTGTTGTCTCTTTTGTCTCGTTTAGTGGCTTTCGAGCCGGGAAGGATGAACAATCCCCTTCCCGGATTCGTATGAAAAAGTTACTGATGGCACAGTTGGGTGCCGAGCCTACCGTCCAGCATTTTAATGAAATAGTGATAAATCTTCCGGAGAATGAAAAAGCCGGTTTTGTGAAAGGTACTTTCGGGTTGGCTTTCTCTGAGTGGGGAAACCTGAATGTTGCTTACCGTGAGTTTTTGGTCGCATTGATAAAGAGTAAACGACAGCAGTTTGTGGAGTTTGTTCGCAAGGATACGGTTCTGGGGGAATTCCTGTACGATCTGAAAGATAAAGAGTTGTTTGTGAAAATATTAAATCTGTTTGAGCGACCGTCTAAAAAGCATAAGATTTCTTATTCCAAGTTGGCTTTTTCTTTTTTGCTAGGGTTTAAGATGGACTTGGAAGTCAAGGGATTATCTGACAAAATCAGGTACGCCAAGGTGGATACGGATGATCTGGTTGAGTTGTTTGAGTTGATTGAGAAAGTAAAGTTAAGCTGAAGTTTATATTTAAAGAATATAAAATATGGGCGTTTCGGAAAAGCAGTAAGAACCGGGATTATAATCTCTTTATTGATCGTTTAAAAGATCAACCATTTGATTCTTATGTGATTATATTATTTGTGCTTCCTCTTCTTATTGCTTATTGCCTCTTTTTTACCGCCGTATCTTTGTGTTGTACTTAATTATTCACTTAAAAACATTTTTAATTATGGCACAAGGTTACAAGTTGGTTCTGCGCCCGTCGGAACCGGGAGTCAAAGGTTCCAAGAAGTTGTATTATGCGGTATCTAAAAGTACGGGATTTACGGATATCAGACGTTTATGCAAGTTGGTTGCTGCTAGAAGTACGGTATCGAGTGCGGATGTGAAAGCGGTACTGGATAATCTGAATTATATTCTGGATCTGGAATTGCAGGATGGTCGTATTGTTCAGTTGGGGGAATTCGGTAATTTCCGTATTACGGTCGGAAGCGAGGGCGTGGAGGATAAAAAGAAGTTCTCTGCAAGTATGATTCGTGCTCCGAAGATTGTTTTCACTCCCGGGTTTGATTTGCGTGAGACTAAGAAAACGATGGGTTATTCTTTGATTACTCCGGAAGTTGAAAAAACGGAGAATCCCGGAGGTGGTGAGGATCGTCCGGAAATCGAGTAATTCGATGATGGATGAAAAGAATGAATGTTCAATTGGTAATGGCCGTGCTGCTTTGTGCAGCCGGTCTTATCCTGATCTTTTCCGGTTTTTGGGTGGCTCCGACAGGGGAAATACATAATAGCGTTTTAGTCGCTTTCGGGGAGATCAGTACGTTTGCCGGAGCCTTGTTTGGAGTGGATTATTCATATAAAATAAGAAAAGAATGAAAACGAAATTTTGTCAATATGCAATAGAGGAACCTTTGACGTCGGAACAAATGAAGTGGAGAAGAAATCATCCGGATTGGATCAGTGATCATTTTTACATGGGGGAGTTTATCTACAGTGCGGTTGCTGTGGAGAAGGGCCTGGACAATACGCCGCCACCGGAAGCGCAGCGTGCAATCAGAAATCTGGTTAGAAAATTATTGGAGCCGCTTCGGGAGTATGCGGATTGTCCTATGGGGATGCATATCTCCAGTGGGTATCGTTGTGAAGAATTGAATCATCTGGTGGGTGGTGTCGCCGATTCCCAGCATCTGAAAGGGGAGGCGGCGGATATTTATACGTTCGGCAGTTGTCGTTTGCTGGAGGCTTTACAGCAAAGCCGGTTGAATTTTGATCAGGCGATTTATTACCGTCGCCGTGGTTTTATTCATTTGTCATTGAAATTGACGGGGAAGAACCGTCGCCAGGTGATTATCAAATGAGAGGTGGTATTTGTTTTTTATTACTTATAGCAGGATTGTCCGGCTGTGCATCGCGTAATCCCGGAAGCAGGAGAGAACTTCGTTCGTTCAGGGATTCGATATCGTATACACGGTTGGACACTTCTTGCCTGCATTATAATCGTGGGATGCTGTTGCGGGGCTGGTCTCGTTTGAAGGAGGTCTCCCTTTCTGTACCCGACAGTGCCAGTAAACAGTATGTAGAACGTATTGTATATGCTACTGAAGAATGGGGAATGGCAGATTCGACAGAGTTGGTGTCTGTGTCTGCCAATACGGTTAATGAGCAGGGTGTTACTTCATCCGTCTCCGTCGAGCAGGAAGTGACCAGAAGAAAAACGAGCCGGATTGTCTGGTGGATATTAATTCCTGGTTTGATCATTTTAATCTGTCTGCTACGAAAATTGCGACGGATAAAATAGATACTTTTGTTTGTATTGCACTATGAGAGTGCATTTTTAATCAGACGATGGTAAATTATGATGTTATAACTTCTTGGAATGAGTTATTAGTAATTAGCATGGGAAATGTTCTGTTTGTCTGTTACGGAAATCTTAACGGATTTAAATAACTTTAATCCTTTGGATCACGGATTGTTCGTATAAGTGTGTATCTTGCTAAAATGATAAATTGTTAACCAGAAAAGAAATGATTATGAGACACTATATCTGGATATTTGCTTTGTTGTTGCTTTCGATGGGGAGCCTGTCAGCGGAAGATTTCGGTTATGAGTTGCAGGATGGGAAGCTGACTATTCTGATGTATGGCGGTTATGCCGATTGGAAGAAGAATGCCAGTGAAAATGATAAAAGGGCAGTGACTGAAATTTATATAGAAGAGGGTGTTCCCGTTATTCCGAATTTGATATTTAAAGATTTGCCGCGTGTCGGGTCGGTAACGATTCCTGCTTCGGTGACGATGATAGGTGGGGCTGCCTTTGCGGGATGTAGCAATTTGTCATCTGTGGTGTTTGCTAAAGATTCGGAGTTGAGAACGATCGGTAAGTATGCTTTTTATGAAACAGCCCTGGAGTCTGTTGTAATACCGGCGTCTGTTACCGCGATCAGAAAGGCTGCTTTCAGATATTGCTATAATCTGTCGTCGGTTATATTTGCCGGAAACCAGAAGCTAAAGGAAATCGGTGAATGGGCTTTTTGTGAGACGTCTCTGGAATCGGTTGTAATCCCGGCTTCCGTAACTACTATAGGAAAGGCTGCCTTTACGGAGTGTAAGAGACTTTTGTCTGTAACTTTTACGGGAGACATGAATTTGAGGATGATTGGTGCTGGGGCTTTTTCCGGGACGAGGCTTCATTCTGTTATGATTCCATCTTCTGTTGCAACGATTGGGGAGGGGGCTTTCAGGTATTGCAGGAGATTGACGTTGGTGACGTTTGGTGGCGATAATTTAAAAGCGATCGGTGAGTGGGCTTTTTCAGAAACAGCACTGGCTTCATTCTCAATACCTTCTTCGGTTACTACGATTGGAGCGGGTGCTTTTGCTAAAACACCTCTTGAGTCGGTAATGGTTCCGTCTTCCGTAACGGCAATCGGAGGGGCTGCCTTTACTGATTGTAGAAAATTATCGTCAGTGACGTTTGCCGAAAAATCGGAATTAGAGAAGATCGGAGCAGGTGGTTTTTACGGAACGGCTTTGTCCTCCGTAGAACTTCCATTTTCCGTGAAAACGATTGGTGCAGGTTCTTTTTCCCATTCCGCTCTTAAATCTGTTGTAATTCCGGCATCTGTCACGGATATTGAACGTGCTGCTTTTTCCCAAACATATCTTACCTCAGTTATAATCCCATCTTCTGTGAAAGCGATTGGGAAAGAGGTGTTTCAATGTTGTTCCGAATTGACTGATGTTACTTTTCTCTCATCAAAGGCACCTGCCCGTTTTGGAGAGAATGTATTTGAGAATTGTTTTTCATTGGAAGCTATTTATGTCCCGGAAGGAAGTTCCGGTTATTCGGGAGAAAATTGGGTTAAATATGAAGATCTGATAAAGCGTAAAATCATGTTCGTTTCTTCCGGTTCGTTAACGGCTTTATATAATCTGTTTTCTTTTGACGAAATGGGTGGCTGGGGTGTCTTTAATCCTCTGATCTTCGGCTTGTTTGCTATAATCAGTGTGTTGAAAAAAATATTTTTAGGTTAATAAAATAGGAGAAGTGGTCATGAAAGCGGTTGGTTGGGTAGTTGGTGGTAATGGAATTGTAAGAAATGATAATAGTCTTGTGGAAAACTAATTAATTGCGTTTCTTTGTACCCGTAAATTATTAGGATATGGCAGACGAACAACAGATGGTGCTCCGGACGGAGGACCTGGTGAAAAAATATAGAACGCGAACGGTGGTGAACCATGTTTCTATTAATGTGAAACAAGGGGAGATTGTTGGATTGCTCGGTCCGAATGGGGCGGGAAAGACGACGACATTCTATATGACTGTGGGGTTGGTGACTCCTAATGAGGGAAAGATATTCCTGAATGATATGGAAATTACGAAATTCCCGGTTTACAAACGTGCCCGTAACGGGATCGGTTATCTGGCGCAGGAGGCTTCTATCTTCCGTAAAATGACGGTTGAGGATAATATCCGTTCTGTTTTGGAAATGACGGAAACTACTCCTGAATATCAGAAAGAAAAACTGGAAAGCTTGATCGCTGAGTTTGGATTGAACAAGGTTAGAAAGAACCTGGGAGACCAGTTGTCTGGTGGTGAACGCCGTCGTGCCGAGATTGCCCGCTGTCTGGCGATCGACCCTAAGTTTATTATGTTGGATGAACCGTTTGCCGGTGTCGACCCGATTGCCGTGCAGGATATCCAGACGATCGTTGCCAAGTTAAAGCATAAGAATATCGGTATCTTGATTACCGACCATAATGTGTACGAAACATTGAGCATTTGCGACCGTGCTTATTTGCTGTTCGAAGGAAAAGTGCTTTTCCAGGGAACAGCAGAGCAATTGGCAGAAAACGAGATCGTACGCGAAAAATATTTGGGGAAAGACTTCGTGCTGCGGAAAAAAGATTTATAAATTCAACTTATTTTATTGCAAAAGTCTCCTGATGTGCCGGGTGCATAAGAAGAACAGGACTAATGTCACTACTGCTAATGCAGAGTAAGGCAACAGGTTCGCGTTGGATATATCTCCGGTGATAAATTCATTCTCCCGCAGATGGATATCCGACATGCTGATAACGGCAAAAGCGTTATTGACGAAATGGGCGAAGACCGGAATCCAGATGTTTCTGCTCCAATATAACAAATAACCGAAATATGCTCCCAATAACATACGGGGAAGGAACCCGTAGAACTGCAAATGGAATGCGCTGAATAGAATAGCGGCAGACCAGATGACTATATGATGATTGGATGTCCATTGACCTATAATCCGTTGCAGGGCACCACGGAACAGAAATTCTTCTGTAATACCGGCCATTATAGCGATGACAAACAGATTCGACAGGAATGTAAGCATACCGTCGCCGGCTAAAAGCGTATTGGTAATTTGTTCGGCAAGGGCTTCCTGCGTTTTCATCCAGCTTTCGACCGGGGCCATGAACTCCGGCAGTATCATTTGCTTGTTCAGCAAAGCTGTCAGTGTGATCGCAGGGGACATCAGGAACATGCTGACCAGTGCTAGCAGCAGGATTTTGGTATCCACTTTACGCTTTATACAAAGGTAGGCGGCCGGGTCCGCACTGCACAGCCAGGCTACCGCCAGTGCCGGGAACAGGAAAGTCCCGATGGCTGACAACAACTGCATCATTCGCATCATATCGGGGTATTGCGTTATATTGACGGATACACCGTGTGACAAAACAAAGATTCCCGTTCCGATCAGGGATGATAGGACTGCTCCGAACAAAAGACTGACCAGCAGGAGCCATAACTGGAACATGGCCGGTTTACCGGCATATATACCTTTTAATACCATATCTATAATATTAATGTACGGACATAAAAAAACTTCTGCCCAAATATAGGTAGAAGTTTTTATTTCTTCAGGAAAGAATGAATTACATTTTTGGTCTGGCTTCTTTTACAACCATCTGACGACCTTCGAATTCAGCCTCGTTCAATTCTCCAATAGCTTTTTTAGCTGCTGCATCATCAGGCATTTCAACAAAAGCAAAGCCTTTTGATTTACCTGTTTCACGGTCTTTGATGATCTTTACAGAATCTACCACTCCGTATTCTTCCATTACTTGTTTCAGATCTTCTTCCCGAACACGATAGTTCAGGTTGCCAATGTAAATGTTCATAAAAATAGAAATAATTAAAAAATAAAATTGTTACTGATGAAAGTAATAAACCGGAATTTCGTAACAGTGATAGATAAATCGACAAGTAACAAGTAAATGAAGAAATAAAAAACAATGTTATTTACGTTCAAGGTAAATCCCCTTTCACATTACAAAGGAATACATTTATTTTAGAAATACAAGATTTTGGATTGAAAAAATTAATATGTGTCTAATTTTGGCTTACTTATAACAAATTAAGTAAACAATTTGCGAGATTAAAAGAATAACTCTAATTTTGCAGCCTAAAATTCGATACGACTATTAATTAAATAAATCATTCAGAATGAACGTTTCGCTTAAGAACATTGATGCCGTTAGCGGTATTGTGAAATTAGAAATAGTGAAGGCTGACTATGCTGAACAGGTTGAAAAGAGCCTGCGCAACTTCCGTCAGAAAGCAAATGTACCGGGTTTCCGTAAGGGAATGGTACCGATGGGTATGGTGAAGAAGATGTATGGAAAACATGTACTGGTTGAAGAAGTCAACAAGTTGGTTTCCGAAAATCTGTTCAAATATATCAACGAGAATAAGTTGAACGTTTTAGGCGAACCGATGCCTAACGAAACAGAACAACAGCCTATTAATTTCGATACACAGGAAGATTTCGAATTTTGTTTTGACGTAGCTTTGGCTCCGGAAATCAAAATCGAACTGAGTAAGGGCGACAAGCTTCCTTATTATCAGGTTGCTATCGACGAAGAGATGTTGAACCAGCAGGTTGACGCTTATACTGCAAACTTCGGATCTTATGACACTGCTGAAGAAGTAGAAGAAAAAGACCTGGTTAAAGGTACTATTGCAGAACTTGAAAACGGTTCTCCGAAAGAAGGTGGTATCGTTGTGGAAGATGCAGTACTGATGCCTTCTTATATGAAGGATGAAGCTGAAAAAGCTAAATTCATCGGTGCAAAAGCTAACACTGTAATCGTGTTCAACCCGAATAAGGCTTACGAAGGCGCTGAAGCAGAGATCGCTTCTTTGCTGAAGGTTGACAAAGAAGCTGTTGCCGGTCTTACCGGAGATTTCAGCTTCGAGATTAAAGAAATCACACGTCACAAAAAGGCAGAACTGAACCAGGAATTGTTCGACAAAGTATTCGGTGAAGGCGTTGTTTCCAGCGAAGAAGAATTCAAGAATAAGATTAAGGATGCATTGGCAGAACAGTTCACTCCTCAGAGCGACTTTAAGTTCCTGTTGGATGCCCGTGAAGTGTTGGTACAGAAAGCTGGCGAACTGAAGTTTGCCGACGACCTGTTGAAACGTTGGTTGCTGGCTGCAAATGAAAAGAATACGGCTGAAAAACTGGATGAAGAGTATCCGAAGATTATCGAAGATCTGAAATATCAGTTGATCAAAGAAAACCTGGTGAAAGGCAATAACCTGAAGGTAGAAGATGCAGATATTGAAAACTTTGCAAAACGTGTGGCAAAAGCTCAGTTTGCACAGTACGGCATGCTTTCTGTTCCTGAAGATGTATTGGCCAACTATGCAAAAGATATGTTGAAAAACAAACAGACTTTACAGAATGTTATCGACCGTGCAGTAGAAGAAAAACTGGCTGCCTGGTTGAAAGAACAGGTAGAACTGGACGTAAAAGAAGTTTCAGCAGAAGAGTTCAACAAACTCTTTGAATAATATTATTCTTCAGAAATCGTAGTATTTACTAAGGTTTCAGCAAGAAAAAGGGGTTCCTCTCTAAAAAATATCTTAGCGGATAGCAAATAAGTTGTTTCTTTCAGAAATTTATTTATAACTTTGTTATTCCGATAAGTCAGAGGGAAATCCCTTTTTTTATGACTTTCGGTTATACAATAAACAGTAAACTATGGACGATTTTAGAAAGTATGCAACAAAGCATTTGCGGATGAACAGTAACGCACTGGATAGTTATATGAATATCACCAGCAGTTATATTTCTCCGACAATTATTGAAGAGCGCCAGCTGAATGTTGCGCAGATGGACGTGTTTTCCCGTTTGATGATGGATCGTATTATCTTCCTGGGAACACAGGTCGACGATTATTCGGCCAATGTGATTCAGGCGCAATTATTATATCTGGATTCCAGCGATCCCGGCAAAGATATATCTATTTATATTAATTCGCCGGGCGGTTCGGTATATGCAGGTTATGGTATTTATGATACCATGCAGTTTATCGGATGTGATGTTTCTACTATCTGTACAGGTATGGCCGCTTCTTTTGCCGCCGTATTGCTGGTAGCCGGAACGAAGGGCAAACGTATGGCTTTGCCGCATTCTCGCGTGATGATCCACCAACCTCTGGGCGGTGTACAGGGACAAGCTTCGGATATCGAGATTACTGCTCGTGAAATCCTGAAGGTAAAGAAAGAACTGTATACTATTATTTCAACTCACTCAGGAAAACCTTATGAAGAAGTAGAACGCGATAGCGATCGCGACTACTGGATGACTGCCGAAGAAGCGAAAGCTTATGGAATGGTAGACGAGATCCTGGTCCGTAATAGTAAATAACAAACATAGAGACAAGGCCTTTGCGCCTTGTCTTTTTCGACAAATAAATAAACAAAATATCTATGGCCAAAACAGGCGACGTTTGTACGTTTTGTGGGAGAAGCAGTCGGGACGTTAATATGCTGATAAATGGGATATCCGGTGCCATCTGTGATGAATGCGCACAGCAAGCGTATGAAATTGTAAAAGAACAACAGCCTGCCAGGAAAAGTTCTCTGGGACTTGACCAGGCGGAACTGCCGAAACCGGAGGATATAAAAAACTTTCTGGATCAATATGTGATCGGACAGGATGACGCCAAGCGTTACCTTTCTGTTTCGGTGTATAACCATTACAAACGATTACTCCAGAAAGTCACTTCGGATGACGTGGAGATCGAGAAATCTAATATTATTATGGTCGGCGCAACCGGTACGGGAAAAACCCTGCTGGCTCGTACGATCGCAAAATTACTGCATGTGCCGTTTGCTATCGTGGATGCTACGGTACTGACCGAAGCCGGTTATGTGGGAGAAGATATTGAAAGTATTCTGACCCGTCTGTTGCAGGCTGCCGATTATGACGTGGATGCAGCCCAACGGGGAATTGTATTTATTGATGAGATAGATAAGATCGCGCGTAAAAGTGACAATCCGTCTATAACCCGTGATGTAAGTGGAGAAGGAGTACAGCAGGGTTTGCTGAAGCTACTGGAAGGTTCGATCGTGAACGTACCTCCCCAGGGCGGAAGAAAGCATCCGGAACAGAAAATGATAGCGGTAGATACTAAAAATATTCTTTTTGTCTGTGGCGGAGCATTTGACGGTATCGAGAAGAAAATTGCACAACGTCTGAACACTCGTGTTGTGGGATATTCTGCCAGCAAGGATACTGCTCAGGTGGACAGGAATAACTTCCTGAAATACATTACGCCAACCGACCTGAAGTCGTTCGGGCTGATTCCGGAGATCATCGGCCGTCTGCCTATTCTGACTTATCTGAACCCGCTTGACCGGAGCACGCTTCGCAGCATTCTGACAGAGCCGAAGAATTCGATCATCAAGCAGTATGTCAAATTGTTTGAGATGGATTCCATTAAACTGACGTTTGATGAAGACGTTTACGAATATATTGTAGATAAAGCTTTGGAATTTAAGCTGGGAGCCCGTGGCCTGCGTTCGATCGTAGAGGCTATCATGATGGATGCTATGTTCAGCATGCCGTCTGAGAAGAAGAAGAAACTCCATGTAACATTGGAGTATGCGAAGGAGAAGTTTGAAAAATCAGATGTAAACCGTTTGCAGATAGCGTAATGCCTGCGGTTTGTAAAATATAATAAGTATGGCGAAGAAGGATAGTTTAACTGAGCATTTAAAGACTCATTTTGGTTTTGATACCTTTAAAGGGAATCAGAAAGCAATCATTGAAAATGTGCTGGCCGGGAATGATACCTTTGTGTTGATGCCCACCGGCGGGGGCAAGTCCCTCTGTTACCAGTTGCCTTCTATAATGATGGAAGGTACTGCGATCGTTATATCTCCCCTGATTGCTTTGATGAAGAACCAGGTGGATGCCATGCGTAATTTTAGTGAAGAAGACGGAGTCGCTCATTTTATTAACTCTTCACTGAATAAGTCGGCGATCGACCAGGTGAAGGCTGATATAATGGCTGGCCGCACGAAATTATTGTATGTTGCTCCCGAGTCGCTGACAAAAGAGGAGAATGTCGAATTTTTGCGCAATGTGAATATTTCGTTTTATGCAGTAGATGAGGCGCATTGTATTTCAGAATGGGGACATGATTTCCGTCCGGAATATCGCCGGATACGTCCTATCATCAATGAAATAGGCAAGCGTCCGCTGATTGCGCTGACGGCAACTGCCACTCCGAAAGTTCAGCACGATATCCAGAAAAACCTGGGTATGATTGATGCCTCAGTTTTCAAATCCTCCTTTAACCGTTCTAATTTATATTACGAAGTTCGTCCGAAGGATGAAAATGTAGACCGCGAGATCATTAAATATATTAAGGCCAACGAAGGTAAATCGGGTATTGTCTATTGTCTGAGCCGCAAGAAGGTGGAAGAGTTTGCCGATATTCTGAAAGCGAACGGTATCAAAGCGCTTGCGTATCATGCCGGAATGGATTCAGGGCAACGGTCGGCCAATCAGGATGCATTCCTGTTGGAAAAAGCCGACGTTATCGTGGCTACTATCGCATTCGGTATGGGTATCGATAAGCCGGACGTACGTTATGTCATTCATTATGATATCCCGAAGAGCCTCGAAGGTTATTACCAGGAAACAGGTCGTGCCGGCCGTGATGGTGGCGAAGGCCAGTGTATTGCCTTTTATGCATACAAAGATTTGCAGAAGCTGGAGAAATTCATGCAGGGAAAGCCTGTAGCGGAACAGGAAATCGGTAAGCAACTGTTGCTTGAAACAGCGGCTTATGCCGAAACTTCCGTATGCCGTCGCAAAGTCTTGTTGCATTATTTCGGTGAGGAATACCTGGAAGAAAATTGTGGAAATTGTGATAATTGTTTGAACCCCAAAAAGCAAGTGGAAGCGAAAGAATTATTGAGTGCGGTACTTGAAGTGATAAGTACTTTGAAAGAAAAATTTAAGGCAGATTATATTGTCAACATGTTGGTCGGTAACGAGACCTCCGAAATTCAATCTTACAAACACAATGAACTGGAAGTCTTCGGTTCGGGAACGGACGAAGATGACAAGACCTGGAACGCAGTGATCCGTCAGGCGCTGATTGCCGGTTATCTGACAAAGGATATCGAAAACTATGGCCTGCTGAAAATCTCTCCGAAGGGAAAAGATTTCATGAAGAAGCCGGTGTCTTTCAAAATAACAAAGGATAACGAGTTTGAGGAAGAGGAAGAATCTGAAGTGCCTGTACGTGGCGGAGCAACCTGTGCGGTTGACCCGGTCCTTTATTCTATGATGAAGGATTTGCGTAAGAAGCTGTCCAAGCGATTGGAAGTTCCTCCTTTTGTGATTTTCCAGGATCCGTCGCTTGAGGCGATGGCTACCACTTATCCGGTGACTCTGGATGAGTTGCAGAATATTCCCGGTGTCGGTGCCGGTAAGGCAAAACGTTACGGACAGGAATTTATTACACTGATCAAAAAACACGTAGAAGAAAATGAGATCGAACGTCCGGAAGACTTGCGTGTTCGTACGGTTGCAAACAAGTCGAAACTGAAAGTCTCCATTATCCAGCGTATTGATCGCAAAGTCGCTCTGGATGAGATAGCGTTGACAAACGGTCTTGAATTCAACGAACTGCTGGATGAGATCGAAGCGATCGTTTATTCGGGAACACGTATCAATATCGATTACTTTGTAAACGATGTGATGGACGAAGATCATGTGGAAGATATCTATGAATATTTCAAAGATTCCGAAACGGATGATCTGGAAGATGCGATCGAAGAGTTGGGCGGTGATTATACAGAAGAAGAGATCCGTCTGGTACGCATAAAATTCTTATCGGAAATGGCAAATTAATAATATGCCGATAGGGTTAATATGCCAATATGCCAATAGAGATAATATATCGTTGTTTTTTATTGGCACATTGGCATATTGTTTTATTGGCATATTATTCGTATATTTGCGCGCAATAATTTTTAAAGCATACGTTTTATGTCATTTATTGCAGACAGGTTAGTTATGGACGGATTAACATTCGATGATGTATTGTTGATCCCCGCTTACTCAGAAGTTCTTCCCCGAAATGTCGACCTTACGACAAAGTTTTCACGAAACATTACATTGAATATCCCGATGGTATCGGCCGCTATGGATACGGTTACCGAGGCAAAGATGGCAATCGCTATTGCCCGCGAAGGTGGTATCGGTGTTATTCATAAGAACATGACGATTGCAGAACAGGCTAAGCAGGTTCAAAGCGTTAAGCGTGCTGAAAACGGAATGATCTATGATCCCGTAACAATCACGAAGGGAAAACGTGTGGCCGATGCGTTGGCTATGATGGCAGAATATAAGATCGGCGGTATACCTGTTGTGGATGAAGGCGGTTATCTGGTTGGAATCGTTACCAACCGTGACCTTCGTTTTGAAAGAGACATGAACCGTTCGATCGACGAGGTGATGACGAAGGAAAACCTGGTCGTGACAGATCAGTCTACAGACCTGGAAGCAGCAGCCCAGATCCTTCAGCAACACAAGATTGAAAAGCTGCCGGTGGTGGACAGCCATAATAAGCTGATCGGACTTGTTACCTATAAAGATATCACTAAAGCAAAAGATAAACCTTCAGCCTGCAAAGATGCCAAAGGCCGCTTACGTGTGGCAGCCGGTGTGGGTGTGACATTCAATACATTTGAACGTGTGGCTGCATTGGTAGAGGCTGGTGCCGATGCCTTGGTTATCGACACGGCTCACGGACATTCCAAAGGTGTGGTCGATGTGTTGAAACAAATTAAAGCACAGTATCCGGGTATCGATTGCGTGGTTGGTAATATTGCTACGGGCGATGCTGCCAGATATCTGGCAGATGCCGGAGCAGATGCCGTTAAGGTAGGAATCGGACCGGGGTCTATCTGTACGACCCGTGTTATTGCCGGAGTCGGTGTTCCCCAGTTGTCTGCAATCTATGATGTTGCAAAAGCATTGAAGGGTACAGGTATTCCTCTGATTGCCGATGGCGGATTGCGTTATTCCGGTGATATCGTGAAGGCGATTGCTGCCGGCGGATCATCCGTGATGATGGGTTCCTTGCTGGCCGGAGTGGAAGAATCACCGGGTGAAACGATCATTTTCAACGGACGTAAGTTTAAATCCTATCGTGGTATGGGATCGCTGGAAGCGATGCAGAAAGGATCGAAAGACCGTTATTTCCAGGATGTGGAAGATGATGTGAAGAAACTTGTGCCGGAAGGTATTGCCGCGCGTGTTCCTTATAAAGGTTCTTTATTCGAAGTGATCTACCAGATGGTTGGCGGGTTGCGTGCCGGTATGGGATATTGCGGAGCGCATAATATTGAAGAACTGCATCAGGCTAAATTCACCCGCATTACCAATGCCGGTGTACAGGAAAGTCATCCGCATGACGTGGCAATTACACAGGAAGCGCCCAATTATAGCCGTGGCGAATAATAAATGTGCATAAATCCCGTTATATAAAAAACACTAATTTAATCGGATAGCATACTTTTTGGGGATGCTATCCGTTAGATTAGTGTTATTTTTGTAATGTGTACGTAGTATGATAAACGGAATTTTGATGAAAAAGTTGCTTGTATTATCTTTAGTATTCGCTTGTTTAACCGGAGAAGCCGCTAATAAGGCTGATTCTGTAGTGATGACTGTGGCCGGAAAACAGGTATCTCTGGATGAATTTGTTTTTATGGCCAGAAAGAATGGTGAAGTTAATTTATCTGATCGTAAGTCATTGGAAAATTATGTGGAACTGTATAAAAACTTTAAGTTGAAAGTTGTCGATGCAGAAACCGCCGGTCTCGACAAGACAAAAGATTTTACCGATGAACTGGAAGGATACCGCGCTCAGCTGACATCAAGTTACTTATCTGACAGAGACGGGGAAGAAGCAGCTCTCCGTGTGGAATATGACCGTTTGGGCGAAGTGCTGGAATTGAGTCATATTTTATTCCGTCTGCCGGGAAAGACTCTTTCAAGGGATACGCTCGCTGTTTATGAAAAGGCGATGAAAGTCTATGAACGTATAAAAAACGGGGAAGACATGGCAACCGTTGGTCAGGAGCTGGCAAAGCAGGACTCTACCAAACAGACCGGATATGAATATGCACGTTGTCTGTTGCCTATGCAGACGATCAAAGCGTTCGAGAATTATGCTTATTCTATGAAACCGGGTGAATTATCCATGCCGGTACGTACTACGCTGGGATATCATATTATTAAACTACATAGCCGCAAACCCAATCCGGGGATGCGCCGTGTTGCCCATATTCTGATCCCTTTCCAGAAAGATTCGGTAACTCGCAGTGATAGTGAAACGTTGGCTTTGGCTGAAGAGGTTTATCAGAAAATACAAGGCGGAGCAGACTTCGGACAGTTAGCAGAAGAAAATTCTTCGGATGCCGCTTCGGCACGCAAAGGGGGAGTGCTTCCCTGGTTCGGTGTCGGAGAAATGGTGGAACCTTTTGAAAAAGGTGCATTTGCTTTAAATACTCCGGGAGAAGTGTCTAAACCTGTTAAAACACGGTTCGGTTATCATATTATTAAATTGCTCGACAAGGGAGGCATCCCATCTTTTGAAGAAAAGAAGAAATCATGGTCCCGTGTGATGGCACAGGGTGAACGTAATTTCGAATATTATAAGGCGTTCGATGAACGTCTGAAAAAAGAGTATGGGTATGTGTTCTATCCGGAGGCTTATGCCGAACTGGTCGCTTTGTGCAATGATCATTTTCCTTCCGACAAGGACTTCTACGAAAAGGCCAAGGATATGAATAAGACATTGATCCATCTGGTGGATACGGATTTCCCACAGAGCGAATTCGCTTATTATATCCAGCGTTGTCCGTTCTCGACAAAAACGTATGCCGGTGATTTTATGCAGGAAGTGTTCGATCTGTTCATTCGTGATATTGTGACAACAACAGAGCGCAAGAATCTGGAAACTAAGCATCCTGAATTTACACATCTGATGCAGGAATATCGGGATGGTATCCTGTTGTTCAATATCAGTAATCAGAAAGTGTGGAGCAAGCCAGCTGCTGAACAGCCGGAGTTGGAAAAAGCCTGGTTGCAGGAGCTGAATAAGGAATATCCTGTTACGATTAACTGGAAATTGTTGAAAAAACTAAAGAAATAAGAAAGAGAAGGTTATGAAGTATTGCTTCATTTTTATAGCATTCGTATCTTTGCTGTGTTCTTGTAAGCGAACACAGCAAACCGACGATGCGGATGTGCTGGTAAGAGTGAAGGACCGGACGTTGAAACGTTCGGAAGTGGTTAGTCTGATTCCGCGGGGGACGTCCTCTGCGGATAGTTTGTTGTTAGCCGAAAGCTTTGTAAAGAAATGGGTAAAGGATGCCCTGGTTTACGAAGTTGCCCAGCGAAACCTGGGGGACGAAAAGGAAGAGGTCGACAAGCTGGTAGAAGAATACCGCCACTCGCTGATTCGTTACCGTTATCAGGAGCGCCTGATCAAAGAGAAATTGTCGGCTGATATCCGCGAAAGCGATAAGCTGAACTATTATGAGGAGAATCAGAAAAAGTTTACACTTGATAAAGCCCTGATCAAGGGACTTTTCCTGAAAATACCGGTGGATGCCCCCGGTTTGTCGGAGGTAAAAGGGTGGTACAAATCGACTTCTGAAGCCTCTTTAGAAAAAATTGAGAAGTATAGTGTGCAAAATGCCACTATTTATGACTACTTTTACGACAAATGGGTGGACTTTGACGAGGTGATGGATAATATACCTGTCCATGTATCCAACTCAACAGCTTATCTGAAGGCGAATAAGTTTGTGGAAGTAGCCGATAGTAGTTATTGCTATCTGCTGAATATCAAAGAGTATCTACCGGAGGGAAGCGTGGCGCCTTATGATTATGCGAGTTCGCAAATCACGGAGATGCTGATCAATCAGCGGAAAGTAGATTTTTTGAAGACGTTTGAAGAAGAATTATATAAAGATGGAATCAGAGGAGGTGATGTAAAGTTTTTTACTGAACCGTAATTTGTAACTTATAAAGTAGAAATGATGAAAAAGATTTTAACTGTATTCTTTCTTGCCTGCTTATCTTGTGCGGCAATGGCACAGGATAATGTGATTGATGAGATTGTGTGGGTGGTAGGAGATGATGCTATTTTACGTTCGGACGTAGAAACGCAGCGTTTGTATATGCAAAACGAAGGCGAACGTCTGGATGGTGATCCTTATTGTGTGATTCCGGAACGGATAGCGATACAGAAACTGTACCTGAACCAGGCGAAGATAGACAGTATCGAGGCCAGCGAAAGCCAGGTGATACAGCAGGCTGACCAGTGGATAACCTGGGCAATCAACCAGATCGGATCAAGGGAAAAAGTAGAGGAATATTTCGGAAAGAAAATCTCACAGATCAGGGATGAACAGAAGGAAAAGTTCCGTGAACAGCAGATCGTTTCAGAAATGCAACGCAAGCTGATCGGGGAGATCAAGATGACTCCTTCTGAAATTCGTAAGTTTTATAATCAGTTGTCGAAGGACAGCCTGCCGACTATCCCGACAACAGTGGAAGTCCAGATCATTACTTTCGAACCGAAGATTCCGTTTGATGTGACGGATGCTATCAAAGCACGACTGCGTGATTTTACGGAACAGATCAACAGCGGTAAGATGGAGTTCTCTACGTTGGCCCGCCTGTATTCCGAAGATCCTGCTTCTGCAGCCCGTGGCGGTGAGATGGGATTTATGAGCAAGACTGACCTGGTGCCGGAGTTTGCCAATGTGGCATTCAACCTTTCTGATCCGAAACGTGTATCTCAGGTTGTGCAGACTGAATATGGATATCATATCATCCAGCTGATCGAGAAACGCGGTAACCGTATCAACTGCCGTCATATTCTGTTAAGACCGAAAGTGTCAGAAAAGGAATTGACGGAAGCGACTGCCCGCATGGACTCATTATATGCGGACTTGCAGGCAAACAAATTCTCGTTTGAGGAAGCTGCAACATTCGTTTCATATGATAAGGATACCCGTAACAACAAAGGGTTGATGGTTAACCAGAATCATGAAGGAAACAATTTCGGTACTCCGAAGTTTGAAATGCAGGAACTTCCCCAGGAAGTCGGTAAAGTGGTATACAACATGCAGGTGGGTGAAATCTCCAAACCGTTTACTATGATTTCCAACAAGCAGAAGGAAGTGGTTGCCATCGTTAAATTGAAATCCCGTACAGAACAGCATAAGGCAAATCTTTCTGATGACTTCCAGGCAATGAAGAATATGGTGGAACAACAGAAAAGAGAAGAATTGTTGGATGAGTGGATCAAGAAAAAGCAAAAAACTACGTATGTCCGTATTGCCGAAGGATGGCGTAACTGCGATTTCAAATATCCGGGTTGGGTTAAAGAATGAAGATTGTAAAAAAGTTTTTTCTTACAGGACTGCTTTGTCTGCTGGCTGTTTGTGTGTTTGCACAAACGCAGGATTCCATATCCGTCAAGCAGGGAGAGACTCCTACAGCCGATACGGTCACAACTAAAAAGACACTGGTTTATCTGCTGCATGCCGATACTGTATCCTATGATAAGGAAGTGATGAAGGCTGATGCACAGTTTCTGGAGGGAAATGTCAGTTTCCGGCACGATAGTTCGTATATGTATTGCGACAGTGCATACTTTTTTGAGGCGACTAATTCGCTGGAGGCTTTCAGTAATGTCCGTATGGAACAAGGAGATACTTTGTTTGTATACGGCAATTACTTGTTTTATGACGGAGATACCCAGATTGCTTACCTGCGTGAAAATGTCCGTATGGAGAACGGGCAGGTAACGCTTTTTACCGATAGTTTGAACTATGAGCGTATTCCCGATATCGGTTATTATTTTGACGGCGGTTTGATCGTTGACTCGCTGAATCAGTTGTCCTCTTTCTACGGTCAATATTCTCCGGGCACGAAACTGGCTATATTTAATGATAGTGTGCGTCTGGAGAATCCGAATTTTACACTCTATTCGGATACGCTTCATTACGATACCGAATCGAAGATTGCAACAATACTGGGACCTTCCATCATTGTTTCAGACAGCGGGACGATCCATTCTTCCCGCGGATGGTACAATACGGAAGCTAACACTTCGCTGTTGCTAGACCGTTCCGAAGTTTATTCGGGCAACAGGGTCCTGATCGGCGATTCTATATCATATGACCAGAATGCCGGTTTCGGTGAAGCCTTCGGGAATATGTGCTTGCAGGATACGGCTCAGAAAGTAATGCTGGAGGGACAGTACGGTTTCTATAATGAGCGGACGGAATATGCGTTTGCAACCGACAGTGCCCGTTTCCTTGAATATTCGCAGGGCGACACGTTATATCTGCATGCCGATACGCTGGAAATGATGTCGATCGATTCGACGGCCCGCGAAATAAAGGCATTTTATGGTGTGCGTTTCTATCGCACCGATATGCAGGGTGTTTGTGATTCCATGCAGTTTAATACGCGTGATTCCATATTATATATGTATAGGGATCCGATTCTGTGGAATGAGCAGTACCAGATATCCGGTGATACGATAGTTATCTATATGAATGACAGTACGATCGATTATGCACATGTGATACAATATGCATTTGCAGTGCAGCATCTCGATTCGACTTATTATAATCAATTGAAAGGGAATGACCTGAAAGCATATTTTGAAGGTCAGGCTGTCCGGCAGATCGATGTCGAAGGGAATGCGGAATCCATCTTCTATCCGTTGGATAACGGTGCGATGATCGGTTTGAATGAAACCAAGAGCGGATTCCTGACAATTTGGGTGAAAGACAATGCGTTGGAACGGCTGAAGATATGGCCCAGTCCGCAGGGAAGTCTTACCCCTATACCTGATCTCAAGCCGGAACAGAAAACACTGAAAGATTTTTATTGGTTTGATTACTTGCGTCCGAAAAATAAAGATGATATTTATCAGGTAGTGAAGAGGAGAGTCGAAGACGCACCGGTTCGAAGCAATAAGTTTAAGCACGAGCAATAGCATTTATTATTAAATTTGTTGAGTTATGGCACTTTTCTCATTTTATAATGTACGTAAACCCCGGCAGTTCAATCATAAACCTATTTATTGGGATCCCCATAAAGAGGCGATGGAAGAACGTGTGCGTAAAATGAAACGCGAGATGGGCATGGAAGAATCGCTGGAAGATTACAAGCCGCAGATCAAAGGAACTTTTATTGAGGGTACTTCGCATCTGAAGAAAAGCCTTGACAGGGGCGACGATGCACGTAGCCGTAAATATAAGAGTGTAAAACTGATCGTGGGGATTGCAGTCCTGGGTGCTTTACTCTGGTTTTTGTTTTGGTCATGAGCGATATAATCCATTTATTACCCGATAGTATAGCCAATCAGATAGCGGCCGGTGAAGTCATTCAACGGCCTGCTTCCGTTGTAAAGGAACTGGTTGAAAATGCGATCGATGCCGGAGCCGCACATATCCAGGTGAACATTAAGGATGCCGGCCGTACATTGATCCAGGTAGTCGATGACGGGAAAGGTATGTCTGAGACAGATGCCCGTATGGCATTTGAACGGCATGCTACTTCCAAGATATCTTCGGCTGAAGATTTGTTTTCCCTCCATACGATGGGATTTCGCGGAGAGGCGCTGGCTTCTATCGCTGCGGTAGCCCATGTGGAACTGCGTACCCGTTTGAGAGGAACTGAGTTGGGTACGAAGCTATCCATCGCCGGTTCCACATTGGAAGATATTAGCCCCGATGCTTGTACAGAGGGAAGTATTTTTTCGATCAAGAACCTATTCTTTAATGTACCCGCGCGCCGTAAATTCCTGAAATCGAATGAAACGGAGTTCCGTAATATAATCAATGAATTTGAACGTATCGCCCTGGTCAACCCGCAGGTAGCCCTGGTGTTGAACCACAATGATACCGAGATATTTAATTTACCGGAGTCAGGTCTCCGCCAGCGTATTATAAATGTATATGGCAAGAACCTGAACCAGAAGTTGCTTTCTGTGGATGCACAAAGCTCGCTGGTCACTATTTCCGGTTTTGTAGGTCGCCCGGACTCTGCCAAGAAGCGTGGTGCACTGCAATATTTCTTCGTGAACGGACGTTTCATGAAGCATCCCTATTTTCATAAGGCCGTTATGCAGGCTTATGAACAGTTGATCCCTCCCGGCGAACAACCCAATTATTTTATCTATTTCACGCTTGATCCTTCTACGATCGATGTAAATATCCACCCGACTAAGACCGAGATTAAGTTTGAGAACGAGCAGCCTATCTGGCAGATACTGATGGCGGCAACCCGTGAGGCGTTGGCAAAGTCGAGTGCTATCCCTACCATTGATTTTGATGTGGAAGATGCGATAGACATCCCGGTTTACAACCCGGTCAAAGAACCGGACGGATTTAGAGCACCGACCGTGCAGCTTGATTCGGGTTATAATCCTTTCAAGGCATCTTCTACCCCGTCTTCTTATTCTCCGTCTTCGCCATCCCCTTCGTTTTCCGGGAAGTCGGAGTTCGACTGGTCACAACTCTATCAGGGGTTTGAAAGCGACCGCGATGCCGTGCGTAAAGATTTGGAAATGATGGGAGAGGTGATTGAGACGGATGCTGATGAGAAGCCGGAACCGGTAGCTTCTGTTGTTGGAGGCGAAGCCTTGTTTGCTGAAACGACTACTCCATGCTATCAGTACAAAGGTCGTTATATCGTTACTTCATTGAAGTCTGGCCTGGCCCTGATCGACCAGTACAGGGCTCATGTGCGTATCTTGTTCGACCAGTATCTGAATAATATGCGACAGCAGAAAGGTGCATCGCAGCAGGTTCTTTTCCCCGAAATCATTGAGTTCACGGCAGCAGAAGCAGCTGTCTTGCCTGTTCTGTTGGAAGATATGCGTTTTATCGGTTTCGACTTGTCGAATCTGGGAAATAACAGTTATGCGATCAACGGCCTGCCTGCCGGACTTGAGAATGTAGACCAGCTGGTTCTGATAAAGGATATTGTCAACCGTGCTATCGAGACAGGATGTGAAGTACATGAAGAGATCTGTGAAGCAATCGCTTTGTCTCTGGCAAAAGCTGCAGCCATCCGTCCGGGTAAAACATTGTCTGCCGACGAGATGGATCACCTGATCGCAACCTTGTTCTCCTGCCCGGATTCCAACCTGACCCCCGACGGAAAGACGATCATTTCCATGCTGACTGACGAAGAACTGGAGAAACGGTTCAGATAAGTAAATAATATAGTATATTTGCTCGTCTAATAACTAAGGAGATGAGTGAGCAGGAGTTCCGCAGCATATACAAGCAGTATCATAAAAAACTATGCTATTTTCTCAATTACTATACTCACGATGAGCAAGCTATTGAGGAAGTTGTACAAGATGTTTTTGTATACCTCTGGAAAGAATCTGACAATTTGAATATAACTTATCTCAAAACCTATCTGTATAGCAGTGCCCGGAATAGGATGTTGAATTATCTACGGAATGAACATACGCGGACGATCATATTGGAGCGATGGGCTCAAATGGAATTGGAGGAAAGACAAGCGCAGGATTGCATTGACCGGGCGGAGTTTTTTTTATTATTACAGGATACGATCGAAGCTCTACCTCCAAAATGTCGGGAAATTTTTTTGATGAGCCGCGATGAGCGAAAAACTTATAAAGAAATTGCGGAAGAGAAAGGTATTTCAGTCAAAACTGTTGAAGCCCAGATGGGAATCGCATTAAAAAGAATAAGAGAAAAGATGCTTTCATCTTATAAAGAAGGAGGGGATATCTTCGTTTTTTTGCTAACTCTGCTATAATTATTCGAAAATCAGAAAAAATATTATTTTGTTTTAAGGGTATTCTTTGATGGGATGTGTCTATTATATAGAAATATAAAAAGATGGATCAGAAAATACCTCATACATTATTGGCGAAACACTTCGTAAACCAAACTTCCGTAGAAGAATCAGAGGAAGTGAGGAGGTGGCGTGCCCAATCACCTGAGAATGAAAAATTATACAAGGAATATCTACATGAATGGGAAATTGCACATGCTGATTTTTCCCGGTTCGTGCTACCAGATAGTGATAAGATGTGGGGAAACATATTGTCCCGGATCAATGAACCTGTTAAAACAATATTATATACTAAGAAGAAACTTTATAAAGCCATTGCTGTTGCAGCTTCAATTGCTTTATTGGTTGGACTTTCTTTCTCTGTCTGGCTTTCTGCTTATTACCGTTCGGATGGAAATTATTTGGCTGCGGAGGCTGTATTTATTGTTCCTTCCGGACAAAAATCCCAGCTTATATTGCCTGATGGAACGAAAGTTTGGATGAATTCCGATTCAAAATTGACTTACCCGGTAGACTTTTCTAAAAAACGCCGATTGGTAAAATTGGAAGGTGAAGCTTATTTTGATGTCGTACATGATGAGAATAATAAATTTATTGTGAATACCGGTACGGTCAATGTACTGGTGCACGGTACAAGTTTTTCAGTGACTGATTATCCTACCGATTCTTTTATTTCAGTGGCTCTGGAAAAGGGGAGTGTCTCGGTAGAAACCAGTCGGGAGCATGATTTACTGACCAGATTGGTGCCGGGACAGAAATTGCTGATCGCTAAATCGGATATTAGCTGGAATGTTTCCGCTTTTGATGCAGAGGCTTATAATATCTGGATGTTGAATAAATTACAGTTTAAAGGAGAATCCCTTTACGATGTCTTTAGAAAAATAGAGCGTTGGTATGGGGTTAAGATCAGGTTGGAAAATGAAAATCCGTCTTATTCTTATTGGTTTACTTTGAAAACGGAATCATTGACTGAGATGTTGAATCTGATCAACCAGATAACTCCTATAGACTATAAAATAAACGGAGAGGAGGTGACCATAAGATATAAATAACAGATTCCCCCCTTTACTTTTCTATTGGTGTAGTAAAGAAGAGGCATTATGAACCGCTATTCATAATGCCTGCGACCTTCAATATAACTCTTGTTCGAAGATTCTATTCATCGTAATGAATAGAATAGGGAGCTTATATTCAAGGGCAAAGATACGATTTTTATTATAACCTTAAATTTTAAGAAGATGTTTAAGATAAGAAAAACGTTAATTGTTACGTTATTATCAATAATTTTTACCAATGTAGGATTTGCCCAATCCGTGAAAGTGACGTTGTCGCTAAAGAATAGTACCTTGAAAGAGCTTGTCTCTTCCGTTGAAAAACAAACAAACTATACATTTGTTTTTTATAATGAGATCAATTCGGATCTGCCTGTCTCTGTTACATCTAATAATGAGGCTCTGAAATCTGTATTGGATAAAGTTCTGCCTCCGCTTGAAATCTCTTTTGAAGTTTCAGGGAATCATTTGATCCTGAAAAAAGCAATGGAACGAACTCTGAAAAAGGTAAGTGGATTTGTCAAAGACGATAGTGGAGAGGGGATTATTGGTGCGAATGTAGTAGAGAAGGGAACGACCAATGGTACGGTTACGGATATGAACGGATATTTTGAATTCTCGGTTGCTGCTGATGCTGTTTTACAGGTTACATATATTGGTTATAACCCGAAAGAAGTTTCTGCAAGTTCCCGGCAGCCGGTAGCTATTCAATTAGAAGAAGATTCAAAACAAATAGAAGAGATTGTCGTTATAGGATATGGTACACAGAAAAAGATATCTGTTACCGGATCTGTTGTTTCATTGAAGGGGGACGAGGTAATGAAAAGTCCGTCGATTAATGTAGCCAATTCTTTGATCGGACGTTTACCTGGTGTTATTATAAATAACCGTTCAGGAGAGCCTGGCAGAGACGATCCGTCCATTTTTATCCGTGGTAAAAGTACGACGGGCGACTCTTCTCCTTTAGTCCTGATCGATGGTGTGGAACGTGGAGGTTTAGGCGAAATAAATCCCAATGATATCGAAAATATTTCAGTGTTGAAAGATGCCTCTGCAGCGATTTATGGAGCAAGAGCTGCCAATGGTGTTTTACTGGTGACTACGAAACGTGGGAACACCATGAAACCCTCTGTAAGTTTCTCTTATAATCAGGGATTTTCGGAATCGACGCGTACACCAAAGATGGCAGACTCTTATACTTATGCTAAAGTATATAATGAAATAGAGGAAGGAGAAGGACGTGCTCCGAGATATACTGCAGAAGAACTGGAAAAATACAGAAACGGTTCGGATCCAGATTATCCGAATACGGACTGGTATGGCTTTATCACCAAGAAGTTAACTCCGCAACATCGTGTAAATTTGTCAGTATCAGGTGGTAATGAACGTTTGAAATATTATTTATCGTTGGGTGAGTCACATCAGAGCGGACATTATAAAAATGGGACAACAGATGTCAGATTATATAATTTACGTTCCAATATTGATGTTCAGGTTACTAAATATCTTCAGGTAGGAATGAACCTGGCAGGAAAGGTCGATGATAATCATTATCCGTATTTCTCGACGAATGAGACATATAGTCATATCTTTTTATATTTGCCCAGTTGGCAGCCTTATTGGCCCGGGACGGACAAGTTAATGCCAAACCGGGGAAGTGAAAATATCATGAATATGGTAAGCGACGCTGGTGGAACACGGGATATAAAGACTACAGCTCTTCAGAGTACGGTTTCTTTTAAACTGGATATCCCTTGGGTGAAAGGTTTGTGGCTGGATGGTAGTGCCAGTTATGATGCAGGTTATGTCTTTACCAAAGATTTTCAGACACCTGATTATGTTTATTATAAGGATGAAAAGACAGGTGAACTGTATAAAGGACGTTCCGGTATGGGAAGCGATAAGGCCAATCTTTCTGAGAAGTATGAGAATCCGACTAATTTGTACATGACTGCAAAGTTGAACTATGATCATACCTTTGGTGTTCATCATGTTGGTGCCATGGTCGGTTATGAACAAAGTGAAACAAAAGGAAATTATCTTCAGGCCTATAGAGGGGATTATGTTTCCATTTCAATACCGGAGATCTTTGCCGGAAGCAGTGATAAAAACAAACAAAGTAATGATGGGAGTTCGTCACAAACGGCGAGGCAAAATATTTTCGGACGTTTGTCTTATGATTACGCTGGGAAATATTTGGCCCAGTTCACTTTCCGTCGGGATGGATCTCCTAATTTTCCGGAAAACAAACGATATGGATTCTTCCCTGGCTTTTCTTTAGGGTGGAGAATCTCGGAAGAACCGTTTATGAAGAATTTGCTTTTCCTGGATAACCTGAAGATACGCGGCTCTTATGGCAAAATGGGGAACGATCAGGTTGGGGCTTATCAGTATCTGACGACTTATAGTTATGGTAGCAACTATGTAATAGGGAAGAATGATGTAACCGGGTTAGTTCAAAACGGTGTACCCAATCCTAATATCACCTGGGAAGTTGCCAAGACAACCAATATTGGTTTTGATTCTCGTTTATGGAATGGTCTGTTAGGAATTGAGTTTGATTATTTTAAAACCAGACGTTCCAATATATTGACGAAGCGTTCTGCTATTATTCCGGATTATACAGGATTGAAGTTGCCGGATGAGAATATCGGTATAGTAGATAATAAAGGTTTTGAAATGATCGTTTCCCATGAGAACTATTCAAATCCTCTGAAATATCGGTTGTCTGCTAATGTGTCTTTTGCTCGTAATAAAGTTGTTTTCAGTGATGAGCAACCTGCGGCTGAGCCCTATCAGTATGCAACCGGTCGCCCGATCGGATCGGGATTGTACTATAATGCAATTGGTATTTTTGAATCGGAAGAGCAGATAGAGTCATTGCCTCATTTATTGAATACACAACCGGGAGATATCATTTATGAAGATGTCAACAAAGATGGTCAGATTGATTCAAGGGACCGTATCCGTGTGAACCAGACTAATACTCCTGAAATAGTTTATTCTTTTAATGCGAATTTCGAATATAAGGGATTCGACCTCTCGTTGCTGTTCCAGGGACAGGAGAATGCAAAACAATATTTCGGAAGTTATTTTCCGGTAATGAGTTATTCATTGGGAAACTTTATGGAATGGCGTGCCAAGGATAGGTGGGCACCAGAAAATACAAAGGCTTCTATGCCGAGAGGTAGTTCGAGTATGTGGAATAATAATACGGAAGCTTCGACCCAATGGCTGTTGAATGCCGGTTTTCTTCGTTTGAAAAATCTGGAATTCGGTTATACGCTACCTGCTTCTATCTGTGAGAAGTTATGGGTAAAGAATCTGCGCGTTTCTTTTAGTGCCAATAATCTCTTTATTATTTACGATCATATGAAGGAATTGGGATTTGATCCGGAAACAACAGACTTTTGGTATTACCCGCAACAGCGTACCTATAACTTTGGCGTAAATGTAACATTCTAAATACTATTTGATATGAAAAAGATAATTTATATATTAGTGGCTATTTTAGCTTTGAACTCATGTGATGTGCTGGACATGAAACCTCTGGATAAAGTTTCGGATGCTGATGTATGGGAAGACAGTGCATTGATAGAACTTTATGTGAATGCTTCTTATAATTCTATCAATCATGAATTTAGTCAGCATATGTTAAGTGATGCGAGTGACGAAACTTATTGTATTCATAATTGGGCTAATTTCTGGGTGATTCAAAAAGGAGAAATGACTTCTGATAACGTAACGGGTATTTCAGAGAAGATTAATTATTGGAAGTCTGCATATAGTAACATCCGTACGATCAATGTTTTCTTTGACCGGATTGATGATGCTCCGGTTGAGACAGATCTAAAAAACAGAATGAAAGGCGAGATGAAATTTATCCGTGCCTGGATCTATGCGAATCTGATTTGGCGTTATGGCGATGTTCCCCTGATCACAGACTTGTTCGAGTTGAATCAGGATTATAAGGTGAAACGTGATTCTTATAGCGATTGTGTGGATTTCATTACAAAAGAACTGGATGAAGCGATGACTTGGTTACCTGCAAAATCGAGCAGTGAAACGTTGGGACGTGCTACAGGGGATGCTTGTAAGGCTTTAAAAGCGAGAGTTCTATTATATGCTGCCAGCGAGCAGAATAATCCTTCCCATTCAAAAGAAAAATGGGAAGCAGCGGCAGAAGCGACAAAGGCCGTATTGGATGCCGGATATAGTTTGGGTAATGATTATCAGTCTGTCTTCCTGGAAGATAATGATGAAATAATCTTTGCGCGTTACTTTACGCAGGCCAATTCTACCGACTTTATGCTGTTTAACGGTCGGAATGGTTCAAATGGATGGACCGGAGAGAACCCGACGCAGAATCTGGTGAATGCTTATGAGATGACAAATGGTGAATTACCATATCTGAATGAGGAATTGCCGTTGAAGATAAATCCGGCTTCCGGCTATGATGAGTCGAATCCATATGCCGGACGTGATCCGCGTCTGGATGCTTCGATCCTGCATGATGGTTCTATGTGGGCCGGACGGGAGACAGAAACCTGGCACGGCGGACTTGATTCACCGGAGAGTAGCATCGGTTCATGGAATGCCTCGAAGACGGCTTATGCGTTTAAAAAGTTCATGGTCGAATCCATTCCGCCCTCAGGGTCATCTGTAAAACCTGAAAATCCCTGGATATTCTTCCGGTTAGCAGAATTTTATCTGAATTATGCAGAGATCATGTATGAGTTGGGCAATGAGGAACAAGCCCGTGAATATGTTAATAAGGTACGTGCCCGTCAAAGTGTGAATATGCCGCCTGTTACCGCTTCCGGCGAAAAGCTGAGAGATAAGATACGGAATGAACGTCGTGTGGAGCTTGCTTTTGAAGGACATCGCTTTTTTGATGTAAGAAGATGGTGTATCGCTGATGAAACAGAGAATAGGGACCTATTGGCAATGAATATTCAAAAGCAGGCAGATGGTACTAAAACATATGAAGTTACAATGTTATTGAAGCGGTCGTTTTTAGAGCAACATAAACTGGTTCCTATTCCTCGTACGGAGATAGATAAGAGTGAAGGTTCGCTGGTGCAAAATCCAGGTTATTAATAATAAATTGATTCTCAATGAAAAAACTGATTAGTGTTCTTATTTGTGTTTTGTTTGCAAGTGTAGGCATAAGCGGTCAGGCGAAGATCGACCGCAAAGCTGTTGTTGACAGGCATCGTATCGTGACAACGAAGACCAATCCCCGGAGTCCGGCTCAGGTAGGTAACGGAGAATTCGCCTTTTCGGTGGATATTACCGGGTTACAGACTTTTGTTCCTTTCAATACGATGTCACAGTGGAGTTGGCATAGTTTTCCTTTGCCGGAGGGTTGTAAGGTGGAGGATTTTAAAAGACTTACGATGGATACGCATGGAAGGGATGTTCCTTATGAGCTTCCAAATCCCGAACAACCGGAACTTTCGGCGTGGCTGGCAGGAAATCCGCACCGTTTTAACCTGGGACGTATCGGATTTAAGTTGACGAAGCCGGATGGTATTCCGGTGACTGAAACCGATTTGTCGGATACCCGACAGGAGGTTGATTTGTGGACAGGCATTATTTACAGTCAGTTTAAACTGGATGGTATCCCCGTATCGGTGAAAACAGCTTGTCACCCTACATCAGATGCAGTTGCAGTTTCCGTGGAAAGTCCTTTGATTCGTAAAGGGCAATTATCGGTATTTCTGGATTTTCCTTATCCTAAAGATGATCAGTTTCAGGACTGTCTGGGAACCTATGACCAACCAGGTGCCCATCAGTCCGTTCTTAAAAAGCAAGAGAAAGACCGGGTACTGATCGCCAGAAACATGGACGATATACATTACTATACAGCATTGAGATGGACATCTCCGGCACGCCTTGAACAGGCAGCCGGGGATAGTCCCCATCATTTTGAACTCTGTCCTGAAAATACCGATCGGCTTGAATTCTCCTGCCTTTATTCCCGTGAGGAAACCAATGGAGGGTTGGTTGCGGACCAGATATTCAGGGAAAGTTCCGCTGGTTGGAAATCTTTCTGGGAATCGGGAGCGGCAATCGACCTGTCTGCCAGTAAAGATCTTCGCTGGAAAGAATTGGAGAGAAGGATCGTATTGTCCCAGTTCGTAATGAAGATAAATGAGGCAGGTTCGCTTCCTCCTCAGGAAAGCGGACTGGTCAATAATGGCTGGTACGGACGTTTTCATTTTGAAATGATCTGGTGGCATGGTGTTCATTATGCGTTATGGAACCGTTGGAACTTGCTGGATAAATCGCTTTCCGTTTACCGTGATTATTTGCCGACTTCCATAGAGAGGGCTAAAAGACAGGGGTACCAGGGTGCCCGTTGGCCGAAATGTACGGCTGATTTTGATCGTGAATGGCCTAACCTGATACATGCGACACTGATCTGGCAACAACCCCATCCGATTTATTTTGCAGAGTTGGATTATAGATTGCATCCTACCCGGGAAACCCTGGAGAAATGGAAACAGGTTATTTTCGGTACGGCTGATTTTATGACCGATTATGCTTTCTATGTGAAAGATAGGGATCAGTATGTCTTAGGTCCTCCTGTATTTATCGTTTCTGAAAATACAAAGCCGGAAGAAACGATGAATCCGGCCTTTGAACTGAGTTATTGGAAATTCGGTTTACGGGTAGCCAACGAATGGCGTAAACGTCTTTCACTTCCGGTAGAGGAAAACTGGAAGCTTGTTGAAGAAAAATTGTCTCCGCTGCCGGTTGAAGACGGTGTATATGTGACTCATGAAGGTATTCGGGATATGTGGACCAAGTATGCTTTTGAACATCCGGCATTGATCGGAACCTATGGCATGTTACCGGGAGACGGAGTTGATATCTCTGTTATGGATAAAACATTATCCAAAGTTCATAATACCTGGAAGTTGAATGATACATGGGGATGGGATTTTCCTATGCTTGCCATGTGTGCGGCCCGTTTATCTCATCCGGATAAGGCTGTCGACTATTTGTTAAATTATCCGGCCTTCGACTTCGACGAACATGGTCTTGTTGGAGGAGGAAGGGCTCCTTTCCCTTATTTTCCCGGTAACGGTGGATTACTCACGGCTGTTGCCATGATGGCAGGGGGATGGGACGGTTGTCCGGCTATTAACGCTCCGGGTTTTCCCAAAGATGGTTCGTGGACTGTAAAATATGAAGGTTTTAATAAATCACTGTAAGTAGATACGGTGTTTATCCTTTCAGCTTTCAGCCACCTTTCAGCCTTGTAAAACAACATGTAGGGATGAAGGGTGGCTGATTTGTCTTATTTTTTGTAGTTCCCGGGCACAGGTACATAAATCGGGAATCTATCTAATCCTTCTTTCTTTAATTTCCCGGCTTTTACCATTTCTGTCAGACGACGATTGGCTGTCCCTTTCGTAAATCTGCAAACTTGCTGGAACTCCAGGCGGGTGATATATTCATGGGTTGAGAAATAGATGGTTAATAAGTTGTCAATTTCTGTTTCCGAGCGACTTTTCGAATGATTTTTATGTGCTGCTCTGACAAACCGGGTGGTACTCAATTCCTTTTTTAACGCTATTTCCGGACGAAACGCCACCGACTTGAACTGGATGGATTCGGCCCGTATCTCTTTCGGGTCTTTTATAGGAGGACATTGCAGTGTCATTTCCAAATAACCCAATCCTTTGATATGTATTCTTTTTCCTTGTTTCAGATTACGGATGATCGCTTTGCTTAGCATGGTTATAGTTGCTTCTACATCACCGGTTGTCAGGCTGCTGGCATCGTGTATCTCTTCTGAGAGCATTTCGGTGGTGATAACTCCTCGCGGCACAATCCGGGCATGCAGGCGTGGTTTGCGGTTACTCCCTTTCGGTATAGGGTTTTTATAGAAGTCGTATTCTGCTGACATATTCTTGCTTGTTTAATGAATAACTCCTGTTTAAATGCTTGTCTATTCATCGCTTGACAATTGTAGGGCGTAAGACTCACAAGTGTAAGGCTATTGTTTAACAGCAGTGGTTCTTACGCCCTACAACTGTGGAGTGATTATTGAATGACTACAAAGGTAATAGATGTATATGACTTAAGCAATACCTTTTGCCTACTTTTCCGGTAGATGCGATTGTTGGAAAATAGTAGTCTGTTAATTTGTAAAAACTTGATATACGGTATTATATTCGCTGAAAATAACTAAAAAAAACGAATATGAATGCGATTAAAAATCTTATTGAAAAGCTGTGTGACCTGGTGATGCACGGACGGTTTTCGGATGAAACGGAAGTGATAACAAATGCAGTATCGGAGGTGATGCCGGTAGTGGCAACAGAAGAGCTACCGGAAAAACACCCGACAATGATGCAGGAAGTGTCGGGTGTGAATAATGCAGGTAATGTTGTGCCCCTTGCAGCAACGGATACCCCTTTGCAAAAAGCGACCCGGGCGATGATGGCAATGGAGCAGTTTCTGGGTGAACAGTACGATCTCCGTTTCAACAAGCTGACGTCGGAGACGGAATTCAGGAAGCGGAATCTTTCCGGAGCCTGCTTCCAGCCTGTGGGGCAGCGCGAGTTGAACAGTTTTTGTATAGAAGCGCGAAAGCAAGGGATAGATTGTTGGGACAGGGATGTGTCGCGTTATGTGTTTTCCGATAGCATTCCTGAATATCATCCGTTCCGCCTATATATGGATGAGTTACCGGACTGGGATGGGACTGACCGGATCAATAGCCTGGCACGCAGGGTTTCTTCTGTACCGTTGTGGGTAAAATGTTTTCATCGCTGGTTGTTGGGGATGGCGGCGCAATGGTTGGAGACAGACCGGCTGCATGCAAACAGTGTATCGCCGGTATTAGTCAGTCGTACACAGGGAAAACAGAAGTCTACGTTTTGTAAATTATTGCTTCCCCGTGAGTTGCAGAGGTATTATACGGACAGCTACGATCTGTCCGCCCAATCGGCGGCAGAATGTAAGCTAACGGAATTCGGCTTGATCAATATGGATGAATTTGATAAATTTACTCCTCGCAAGATGGCATTGTTGAAGAACCTGATGCAGGTTGTCAATCCATGTGTTCGCAAAGCACACCAGAAAAATTATCGTCCGTTACCCCGTGTCGCTTCTTTCATCGCAACGTCTAATCAGAAGGAGTTGCTGACTGATCCCACTGGAAGTCGTCGGTTCCTGTGTGTTGAAATAGAAAATAAAATAGATTGTTCTCCGCTTGATTATCGTCAGCTTTATGCTCAGCTGAAAGCCGAATTACTGGCCGGCGAACGGTATTGGTTCACTTCTGAAGAGGAAGCGGAGATCATGGCGGCCAACGAATCGTATTACAAACATCCTGTCGAAGAAGATGTGTTCAGGAGTTGTTTTCGTCCGGCCGAATATGGAGAGAAGGCATTGATGCTTTCTGCTGCGGAGATTTTCCAGCGGTTGAAAAAGCATAATCCGGCAGCTATGCGCTCGGTATCGGCAGGTAATTTCGGAAAGTTCCTTTCTTCCCTGGGGATTGAACGGAAACATACCGAATCCGGTAATTATTATAGGGTGGTAGCACTGGTGTAAAATGGTCTTTTAAGGTGTAAAAAGGGCCAATTAACATTTGACTCTGAAAAATGGGGAAAATGAGGTTGGATAAGAGAAAGATTCTTGATAAATCATCTTTCATTGTTTTGGCTTGATAGTCAGTGTGATATATCGGCTGAAACCTGAAAGGTGATTTGTTGTATTATATATGTACACGTACATTAATATATTATTAAATGCTGAATTAACATTTGGCTATATTATAAATATATACAATGTAAATATTTGATATATAGTAATATAGCGCACTCTAATGCCTCGAAATGAATGACTAATTTAAACGTTCCTTTTTTCTAGTCAACAAAATTAATTATAACTTTTGAAAGCGCAATCCTTTTTTGCTATTTTTTTTATTTCCTATATCCTTTCTTATCAACCGAATAGCAAAGTTTGTACGAAATGCCTTTTATTTCTTACGAACCATAAAAAGATGACTAGAAAAAAGGAACGTTTTAGCTAGTCATTAACATTTGAAGACGTTCTCGAGTTAGACTTTTAAGAACATTAGTATTAATATTAAATTTAGGATTATGAACAAAAAGTTTTCTACGTTAGTAGTTGGCGCAATGTTGTGTTCAGCAGTTGGTGCTTCTGCTCAGATTCAAAATTCAGTTTCAGCCAATGTGCCGGACAATTTTGGTTATGATTGGAAGACCCTTTCACATTTTGTGATGGCAGATACTTTGCACAAAGCTCCAACTTACCCTTTTGATGTTACCGAGATTAAAGATTATACGGCCGGTAACATTTTGTATCAATTATCAAATACTGCAGGTGACAGTGTATTGGTGCAATTGCGCGATAAAGAAACAGGTGCTCTTTACCTGAAAATGGATTCTATCAGCAAAGCTCCTCTGAACTACTCTTTATGGAGAGTAAAAGTAGACGCAGCCGATGGCGTTAGCGGTGCTAAATTTACTTTTACAAATGCTGAAACAGGTGTTGACCTGATTTTTGATGATCAGACAACTAACAGTAATGTATTAGCTTCTGCAACAGCTAATCTGAGTGTGGCAAATGCAGACTCAACTATTTTGAATGGTTGCCAGAACAAATGGCAGTGGTATAACAGTGCAACTAATAATGGTGCTGCTATTTCTACTCCGACAGCAGTGTTTGCTTATTTTGGTGCAAGCAATGACTCTGTTATGGTAATGCAGCTGAATGACAAAGATCAGGTAGTAGCTGTTAAATATCCGAGAACAGTAGTTGGTGCAACTGGTGTAAGTGCTATTACTGATGCCTTGAAATTACGTCCGAGACTGGCTTCTCCGCTTGTATTGGATCCTTTGGCTTTAAACACGTTGGTTGATTTTAATGCAGAGGGTACATTTAAATTGAAATCTTCTGCAGATCCTACAATTGCCTCTGAATTTATCAGTGGTGAATTTAAGGCTGTTTCAGCAGATGCATTCTTGAAAGCTCCTGTTAATTTTTCTGCTGGAGTATCAGCTGTTTCTGATCAGTTTGCTCAGGATACATTAGGTTTGAACAGTGCTGACAGTTTGAATCTGTATGTAGCGCTTCAGAGCAAAGTTGATGCAACTAAGTATATGATGGTTGACTCTGTTCCTGCAGCAGGATACAACGATTATGTACCGTTCAAGTTTAGTGCTTATGATAAAGCTGCATCTTCTTTGAGTGATACAATTCTTGCTACACGTTTCTTGTATAAGTTTACTTATTATGCATCAACTGATAGCTTGGTTATCGAACCGTTGAATGCTCTGCCTATGGCTTCTGTAAGTGGTAATTATGAATGGAGAAATAAAGGCATTGCCTACAACTCTTATTATAATAACAGAAGAGCATTCTTGGCAGCAGATAATCAGCCTACTACGGCTTTACGTGATGCCGCTCAGGATAGTGTTGTTGTAACTTTAGTAGAGTTAGGTAATACGACAGCTTTAACTGCTTATAACAATGATGGTACATCTGTAACAACTCCGAAATTTAACTTTGATGGCAGAGACTTGTCTTCTAAATGGTTACAGCGTGTAACTTTGACCGAAGGTTTGAACTATATCATGACTGGAGGCAAGTATATTGTTGCTAATTTGGTTGGCTGGACTCAATATGATGTTCCTACTGAAGCTCAGAAGTTTGTTTACATGCCTGCTACAATGTGGGATGTTCAACAAATTGGTTGTGATGCAGATGCTACTTCTCCTGTACAGATTGCAAACCGTGAATTTGCAAATGAAGTATTCAAAGGTCAGCTTTATAAAGATGCTACAGGTAAGGTCTTTATCATTGACAATAATTATAATACTGCTATTGATAATATATCAATGAAATCGCTGTATAATAAAGATGGTTATGATATTACTACTGTTGTTGATAAAGATGGTGCTGCCGCTGCAGCAATTATTGCAAGTGATTATCATGGTTACAAATATTTAAGCAATAATGAATTGACCTATAACGAATTTAAGTTGAAATATAATGTTACAGACAATTTGACTGGCGGTAAAGATGCTTTGGTTACTGTAGATAAAGATATGAATTTCGTTGCTACAACCGATGGCTCTTCTACTTATTTCCAGGTAGAACAAATTGAAGGTACTCCGACGAATTTCGGTACTAATTATTCTACAACATCTCAGTTGAAAAAATATGCTTACAAATTGAAAGTCAGAGATGCTAATCTGATTGATAATGATAAGTGTTATGTCTATCTAGCCGAAATTACACAGAGTGATGGTACTAAGAGATCTTATTATAAGGCTTATACACCGGAACAGGCTGCTGCAAATAATGCAACACTCGCTAAATTCTATTTGAAGAATGATCAGGTAGATACGGAACGGGAATATTATACATTGGTTGACACTGTAGGTAGTAGTCTTTCTTCAGGTGTATTAGTAAATGCTCACCGTGTTGCATTGGGTGATGGTGTTCAGCACATGACTTCTGTCAACTTGAGAAATTATGTAACTGATGATATTGATGCTTTTGCATTGATTGACGCTTCTCGTGATTTGTATCAAAATGTTGATGACTTGAGCGGTAAAACAGTTAAGGTCTATCGTGAAAGACAGGGTAATTCAACCGAATGTTTGTATGAAAATTCAACTAGTGGTTTCAACTTCTTAGGAATAGGTACTGGAACAGACTTTAAACCAGGAGAAAATTACACAACAGCTTTGTATTTGCATGCAATAGGTGGTGAACATATGCCACAATATATGTTGGGCGTTGCTACAGGTACTGTAGAGGATGGAAAGTGGTGTGATAAACACGGATATAATCCTACTTGTTCAGGTGAACATTTTGAACCGGTAGACTATAAGGGATATTTGTATGGACGTTTCTTGGTTAATCTGAATGATTCAACTGACAATGCTTATATGTATAATAATGTATATACTCGTTTGGCCTTTATGGAAGGTGTTATCAAAGATGGCGTATTCTATCAGGTAAATGCCGGAAAGGGTTATACATTAGCTTCTTTAAGCAAGGAATATGGCGTAATAGCTCCAGCTGATTTCAGTGATAATACAAAACTTGTACCGACAACTCTGACTAAAGATGTTCATGCAAATTGCTTGTTCTCTTTGCGTAAGATTACAGATGATGGTGAAGACTTCTTACTTGAAACTAATTTGGCAGGTGTATCTGGTATCGGTTCATTCAAGGGTGCTTGGGTGAAGATTGAAAATGGTGTTCCTGTATTGGCGAAATCTACACAAGAAGTTGGCGGTAGCCATGATGGTGATGAAGCTAAGGTAGAGGAACTTGTTAAGCAGGCTCAGGTATTTAGTCTGAAAGATGCTGAAGGTGAAATAGCAACAGATAACGAATCTATTTCTTCAACATCTGAAATTAGCATAATTGCAGCTAAAGGTTCTGTTAGGGTATTGAATGCAGCTGGTAAGTCTGTTAAGATTACCAACTTGTTGGGACAGGCAATCGCTGAAACAATCGCTACATCTAATGATGTTGAGGTAAATGCTCCTGCTGGTATTGTTGTAGTAGCTATTGAAGGTGAAACAGCAGTAAAAGCAATCGTAAAATAAGAATTAGAGAAGGATTCTTCCTTCTTTAAACAATCAAATAATTAGAACTACGTAGTTTGGTTATATGAGTTATAATACACAGCTGGACTAAGTAGCCTGTGAGAGGTGAACAAGTAGTTTTTAATACTAAAGTAATAAAATAAAGTTCTTCTGTCAGTACCTTTGTGAAGAGAGAAAACAGACACAAGACAAGCCCCGTTGGTTTTAAGCCGGCGGGGCTTCGTGTTAAATAATAATAAATAGTTTGAATTCACATGTTGTAGAACAGAAACAAACGGGAACTATTATGTAACTTTGCACCGTTTTTAGCGCAGATTATGCAGAAAAACAGATGTAACTCGTTGGTTATACGGAAATAATGCGTATCTTTGCAGCCTGAAATAGAAAAAAGAGATAAATAAAATTATAACACATTCAAAGTTTAAAAAAGAAAAGAAATGCCTACAATTCAGCAATTAGTTAGAAAAGGAAGGGAAACTTTGGTGGTAAAAGGTAAATCACCTGCATTGGATGCTTGTCCTCAGAGACGTGGCGTTTGTGTACGTGTTTATACTACAACCCCGAAAAAGCCTAACTCTGCAATGCGTAAAGTAGCGAGAGTTCGTTTGACAAATGGTAAAGAAGTAAACTCTTACATTCCGGGAGAAGGACACAACTTGCAGGAACACTCAATCGTATTAGTACGTGGTGGTCGTGTAAAGGACCTTCCTGGTGTACGTTATCACATTGTACGTGGTACCTTGGATACAGCTGGCGTTAATGGTCGTACTCAGCGTCGTTCTAAATACGGTGCAAAACGTCCAAAAGCGGGTGCTGCTCCAGCAAAAGGAAAGAAGTAAAAATCACCCTTTCAAACTGAGAATTTAAATTTAAGTATTAAAGCTGGTTTGAGTTATTTGGATAGGCTACAAGGTTGAGTAAATGGTTCAGCGGAACCGTTGAAGACAAAATTAAAAGGCAACCAAAGACAAAAACGAAATTTTTGAAAACAAAATGAGAAAAGCAAAACCAAAGAAAAGACAGATCCTCCCGGATCCTGTTTTCGGTGATGTAAAGGTTACGAGATTCGTAAACCATTTAATGTATGACGGCAAGAAAAATACTGCCTTCGAAATTTTCTATTCCGCTCTGGAAAACGTTAAGGCTAAATTGCCTAACGAAGAAAAGTCTGCTCTCGAAATTTGGAAAGCTGCACTCGACAATATTACCCCCCAAGTCGAAGTGAAGTCACGCCGTGTTGGTGGTGCTACTTTCCAGGTACCTACTGAAATTCGCCCCGATCGTAAAGAATCAATTTCTATGAAGAACCTGATCATCTTCTCACGCAAGAGAGGTGGTAAGACTATGTCTGATAAGTTGTCTGCAGAGATTGTAGATGCTTACAACAACCAGGGTGGCGCATTCAAAAGAAAAGAAGATATGCACCGTATGGCTGAAGCTAACCGTGCATTTGCACACTTCAGATTTTAATTTAGCAAATTTAGGAGAATAAAAGAAAGATGGCAACAAAAGCTGACGAACAATTAAAATATACCAGAAACATCGGTATCATGGCGCACATTGATGCAGGAAAGACTACGACTTCAGAGCGTATCCTTTTCTACACAGGTCTGACTCACAAAATTGGTGAGGTTCATGACGGTGCTGCAACAATGGACTGGATGGAGCAGGAACAGGAACGTGGTATCACTATCACTTCTGCTGCGACTACTACTTTCTGGAATTACGCTAATGACAAATATAAAATCAACTTGATTGACACTCCGGGGCACGTGGACTTTACTGTTGAAGTAGAGCGTTCACTGCGTATTCTGGATGGTGCAGTTGCTGCATTCTGTGCGGTTGGAGGTGTAGAACCTCAGTCTGAAACAGTATGGCGTCAGGCTGATAAATATAATGTACCCAGAATTGGTTATGTAAATAAAATGGACCGTTCCGGCGCAAACTTCTTTGAAGTAGTTCGTCAGGTGAAGGATGTATTGGGTGCTAATCCTTGTCCTATTCAGATACCTATCGGTGCAGAAGAAACTTTCAAAGGTGTAATCGACCTGGTAACAATGAAGGCTATCCTTTGGCATGACGAAACTATGGGTGCTGAATATTCTGTTGAAGAAATTCCGGCAGACCTGAAGGATGAAGCTGAAGAATGGAGAGATAAGATGTTGGAAGTTCTGGCTGAATGCGACGATGCTTTGATGGAAAAATACTTTGATGATCCTGCAACTATTACAGAAGATGAAATCAGAGTTGCTATCCGTAAAGGTACTATCGCTATGCAGATCAATCCGATGATCTGTGGTTCTTCTTTCAAGAACAAAGGTGTTCAGACTTTATTGAATGCTGTTTGTGCTTACCTGCCTAGCCCTGCTGATGCAGAAGCTATCGAAGGTACAGACCCACGTGATCCTGATACTGTAGTCGTGCGTAAACCGTTGTTCGAAGAGCCGTTGACTGCATTGGCATTTAAGATTGCAACCGACCCGTATGTAGGCCGCTTGTGTTTCTTCCGTGTATATTCAGGTTCTTTATTGGCTGGTTCTTATGTATACAACACTCGTTCAGGCAAGAAAGAACGTATTTCTCGTCTGTTCCAGATGCATTCAAACAAGCAGAACCCGATGGAAGCTATCGGTTGTGGTGATATCGGTGCTGGTGTTGGTTTCAAAGATATCCGTACTGGTGATACTCTTTGTGACGAAGCACATCCGATTACACTGGAATCTATGGAATTCCCGGATCCGGTTATCGGTATCGCAGTAGAGCCTAAGACTCAGAAAGACCTGGATAAACTGGGTATGGGATTGGCTAAGTTGGCTGAAGAAGATCCTACTTTCCGTGTTCAGACTAACGAAGAAACAGGTCAGACTGTAATTAGCGGTATGGGTGAGCTTCACTTAGATATCATCGTTGATCGTCTGCGTCGTGAATTCAAGGTTGAATGTAATCAGGGTAAACCTCAGGTTACTTATAAAGAAGCTATCACTAAATCTGTTGAACTTCGCGAAGTTTATAAGAAACAGTCTGGTGGTCGTGGTAAGTTTGCTGATATCATCGTTCGTATCGAACCGGCTGACGAAAGTTTCGAAGGAACACTTCAGTTTATTGATGAAGTAAAGGGTGGTAACATTCCTAAGGAATTTATTCCTTCAGTACAGAAAGGTTTCGAAAAAGCAATGAAGAACGGTATTCTTGCCGGTTATCCGTTGGATAAGCTGAAAGTTACATTGATCGATGGTTCATTCCACCCGGTTGACTCTGACCAGTTGTCATTCGAAATCTGTGCTATCCAGGCATTCAAGAGCGCATCAGAAAAGGCAGGTCCTGCTTTGATGGAGCCGATCATGCAGATGGAAGTTGTTACTCCGGAAGAAAGCATGGGTGATGTTATCGGTGACTTGAACAAACGTCGTGGACAGGTAGAAGGTATGGAAACAAGCCGTACTGGTGCACGTGTTGTAAAAGCTAAAGTGCCTTTGGCTGAAACATTCGGTTATGTTACTGCACTGCGTACTATCACTTCAGGTCGTGCAACATCTTCAATGCAGTTCTCTCACTATGCTCAGGTATCCTCTTCTATTGCTAAGCAGGTACTGACAGAAGTACAGGGTCGTGCTGATTTGATCAAATAATTTAGAAACATATATAACAATATGAGCCAAAAGATCAGAATTAAATTAAAGTCTTACGATTATTCTCTGGTAGACAAGTCTGCCGAGAAGATCGTGAAGACGGTAAAGGCTACAGGTGCTGTTGTTAGCGGACCGATTCCTCTGCCTACACACAAACGTATCTTTACTGTGAACCGCTCTACTTTCGTTAATAAGAAATCTCGTGAGCAGTTCGAACTGTCATCTTACAAAAGATTGATAGACATTTACAGCTCAACTGCAAAAACAGTTGACGCCTTGATGAAGCTGGAATTACCCAGCGGTGTTGAAGTAGAAATTAAAGTGTGAGTTATTTAAAAATTAAGTGAAATGCCAGGATTATTAGGAAAAAAAATCGGAATGACATCCGTTTTCAGTGCCGAGGGAAAAAATCTTCCATGCACTGTTATCGAAGTGGGTCCTTGTGTTGTTACACAGATTAAGACTTTGGAAAAAGATGGCTATGAAGCTGTACAGTTGGGTTTCGAAGACAAAAAAGAGAAACATACAACTCAGCCGGAAATGGGCCACTTCAAGAAAGCCGGTGTAACTCCCAAGAGATACTTGGCCGAGTTCAAGAATTTTGAAACTGCATACAATCTGGGTGATGTGATCACTGTGGATTATCTGGAAAATGCAGGTTTCGTTGATGTAGTTGGTACATCAAAAGGTAAAGGTTTCCAGGGTGTAGTAAAACGTCATGGTTTCGGTGGTGTAGGTCAGACTACTCACGGTCAGCATAACCGTTTGCGTGCTCCCGGTGGTATCGGTGCTTGTTCATACCCTGCAAAGGTATTCAAGGGCATGCGTATGGCCGGACAGATGGGTAATGAACGTGTAACAGTTCAGAACCTGGAAGTGATCAAGGTAATGCCGGAACATAATCTTTTATTGGTTAAAGGATCTGTTCCAGGAGCAAAAGGTTCAATCGTATTAATTGAAAAGTAATGGAACTGAGCGTATTTAATATTAAAGGTGAAGATACCGGAAGAAAGGTAACTTTAAACGATGCTATCTTCGGCATTGAACCCAATGATCATGCCATTTACCTGGATGTAAAGCAGTATTTGGCAAACCAGCGTCAGGGTACTCACAAATCGAAAGAAAGAAGTGAGATCTCTGGTAGTACACGCAAACTGATCCGTCAGAAAGGTGGTGGTGGAGCCCGTCGTGGTGATATCAACTCTCCTGTATTGGTTGGTGGTGCTCGCGTTTTCGGTCCGAAACCGAGAGATTATGAGTTCAAATTGAACAAGAAGGTAAAGGGTCTGGCTCGTAAGTCTGCTTTGGCTTATAAAGCTAAAAATAATGCAATTGTAGTTGTAGAAGATTTCGCTCTGGAAGCTCCGAAGACTAAAGAATTTGTAACAATTGCTAAAAACCTGAAAGTGGCTGATAAAAAGTTACTTATGGTTTTACCGGAGAAAAATAATTTTGTATATTTGTCGGCTCGTAATTTAGAAAAGACAAATGTTATAACAGCCTCTGAATTAAACACATACAAAGTGCTTGATGCAGCTAATTTGGTTTTGACTGAAAGTTCTGTTGCTGTTATAGAAAAACTTTTTAATGCATAAGGAGTAAGGAAATGGGAATTATTATTAAACCTATAGTAACAGAGAAGCAAACAGCGATTACTGAAAAAATGGCTAATCGCTATGGTTTTCGTGTTTCTCCTGATGCCAACAAGTTGGAGATCAAAAAAGCTGTACAGGATATGTATAATGTAACTGTAGTTGATGTTAACACCATCAACTACTCCGGCAAGCAGAAAAGCCGTTATACAAAATCAGGTATTATCAATGGTAAACAGGCAGCTTTTAAGAAGGCAATCGTAACGTTGAAAGAAGGAGAAACAATTGATTTCTTTAGTAATATCTAAAAAAAGAAATGGGAATACGTAAATTAAAGCCCACAACACCGGGGCAGAGACACAAAGTTATTGGTGCATTTGATAAAATCACTGCAAGTACACCAGAGAAGTCTCTTGTGGTAGGTAAGAGCAGTACTGGTGGTCGTAACAACACAGGTAAGATGACAATGCGTTATCTTGGTGGCGGTCACAAACAAAAGTACAGAATTATCGACTTCAAGAGAAATAAAGATGGCATTCCTGCAACAGTAAAGTCTATCGAGTACGATCCAAACCGTACTTCTCGCATCGCTTTATTGTATTATGCTGACGGAGCAAAGAGCTATATTATCGCTCCGAACGGCTTGGAAGTTGGCCAGACAGTGGTTTCAGGTAGCGATGCCGCTCCTGAGGTAGGTAATACTTTGCCTATGGCAAATATTCCCGTTGGTACTATTATTCATAATATTGAGCTTCGTCCCGGACAGGGTGCCAAAATGGTACGTTCTGCTGGTGCTTTTGCTCAGTTGACTTCTAAAGAAGGTGCTTATGCAATTATTAAGATGCCTTCTGGCGAAACCAGAAAGATTCTTGCTGCATGTAAGGCTACAATTGGTAGTGTAGGTAATTCAGACCATGGTCTTGAAAAATCAGGTAAAGCCGGTCGCTCTAGATGGTTAGGTCGTCGTCCTCACAACCGTGGTGTTGTTATGAACCCGGTTGATCACCCAATGGGTGGTGGTGAAGGTCGTGCTTCCGGAGGTCATCCAAGATCTCGTACAGGCTTGTATGCTAAGGGCTTGAAGACAAGAGCTCCGAAGAAGCATTCTTCAAAGTATATTATTGAAAGAAGAAAGAAATAATCTGATTAATTAAGTAAACTATGAGTCGTTCACTAAAAAAAGGCCCGTATATTAACGTAAAGCTGGAAAAGAAAGTCTTGGCTATGAATGAGTCAGGAAAGAAAGCCGTAGTTAAGACATGGGCAAGAGCTTCAATGATTTCGCCTGACTTTGTAGGCCATACTATTGCAGTTCATAATGGAAATAAATTTATTCCTGTTTTTGTAACCGAAAATATGGTAGGTCACAAGTTGGGAGAATTTTCACCAACTCGTACGTTCCGTGGTCACGCCGGTAACAAGAAAAAATAATTATCGGTAGTAACAGGAATTCAGGAATCTGAAAATAAAAAGAATCAATAAAAATGGGTGCTAGAAAAAGAATATCAGCTGAAGCAAGAAAAGAAGCCCAAAAGACCATGTACTTCGCAAAGTTGCGTAACGTACCTACTTCTCCGCGTAAGATGCGTCTCGTTGTAGACATGATCCGTGGTATGGAAGTATTCCGTGCACTTGGTGTTTTGAAGTTTTCTAACAAGGAAGCTGCAGCAAGAGTAGAAAAATTGCTTCGTTCAGCAATTGCCAATTGGGAGCAGAAAAATGAACGTAAAGCAGAAACTGGTGAGTTGTTTGTTTCTTCAATCAGCGTTGATTGCGCTACTACATTGAAGAGAATGCGTCCGGCTCCCCAGGGTAGAGGATACAGAATTCGTAAACGTTCGAACCATGTAACCTTGTTTGTTGATACACTTAGTAAAAACGATAGTCAAAATTAATTGTAGATGGGACAAAAAGTTAATCCGGTTAGTAATCGTTTAGGAATCATCCGTGGTTGGGATTCCAATTGGTATGGCGGCAAAAATTACGGAGATACTTTGCTGGAAGATAGCAAAATCCGTAAATACTTGAATGCTCGTCTTGCTAAAGCTAGTGTATCTCGTATCGTTATTGAACGTACGCTTAAGTTGATCACAATAACAGTTTGCACATCACGTCCGGGCATCATCATCGGTAAAGGTGGTCAGGAAGTTGATAAATTGAAAGAAGAGTTGAAAAAAATTACCGACAAAGAAGTTCAGATCAACATCTTTGAGGTAAAAAGACCCGAATTAGACGCAGTCATTGTTGCAAACAATATTGCTCGTCAACTTGAAGGAAAAATTGCTTACCGTCGTGCTATTAAGATGGCTATCGCCTCTACCATGAGAATGGGTGCAGAAGGTATTAAAGTGCAAGTATCTGGTCGTTTGAACGGTGCTGAAATGGCTCGTTCTGAAATGTACAAAGAAGGAAGAACTCCGTTACACACTCTGAGAGCAGATATCGATTACGCTTTGGCTGAAGCGTTGACGAAAGTTGGCTTGCTGGGTATCAAGGTATGGATCTGCCGTGGTGAAGTTTATGGTAAGAGAGATCTTGCTCCTTCATTCACAGCTTCTAAAGATTCAGGCCGCAGAAATGACAATGCCGGTGGCAACAGAGGAGATAAGAACTTCAAGAGAAAAAAAGCTAATCGTTAAACGTTAGAATTAAGAAGAGATGTTACAACCAAAGAAAACCAAGTTCAGAAGACAGCAGAAAGGTCGCATGAAGGGTGAAGCTCAACGTGGCAACCAGCTGGCATTCGGTTCGTTCGGTATAAAAGCGTTAGAGAATAAATGGATTACCGGTCGCCAGATTGAAGCTGCCCGTATCGCGGTAACTCGTTATATGCAACGTCAGGGTCAGGTTTGGGTTCGGATTTTCCCGGATAAACCTATTACAAAGAAACCGGCCGAAGTACGTATGGGTAAAGGTAAAGGTAACCCGGAAGGCTTTGTTGCGCCTGTTACTCCAGGTCGTCTGATTTTCGAAATTGAAGGTGTTCCCTTTGATATTGCGAAAGAAGCTTTGCGCTTAGCAGCACAGAAGCTTCCGGTAACAACGAAATTTGTTGTGAGACGTGATTATGATATGGCTAATCAAAATGCGTAATTGTTATGAAGATTGCAGAAATTAGAGAATTAAGCACAAAAGAATTGCTTGAAAGAGTAGATGCTGAGGTTGCTGCCTACGATCAGAAGGTTATTAACCACACTATCTCTCCGACAGACAACCCTGCACAGATTAAACAACAACGCAGGATGATTGCGCGCATGAGAACAGAATTGCGCCAGAGAGAACTTAACAACAAATAATTGAGCCTGATGGAAACTAGAAATTTAAGAAAAGAAAGAACGGGCGTGGTTACTAGCAACAAGATGGATAAAAGCATCACTGTTGCTATTAAATGGAAGGAAAAACACCCCATTTATGGTAAGTTCGTTAACAAAACGAAGAAATATCATGCTCACGACGAAAAGAATGAGTGCAATATCGGTGATACCGTAAAAATTATGGAAACTCGTCCTTTGAGCAAAACAAAGAGATGGAGATTAGTTCAAATAATCGAAAGAGCTAAGTAACATGATACAACAAGAATCAAGACTAGTAGTAGCAGATAACAGTGGCGCAAAAGAATGTTTATGTATCCGTGTTTTAGGCGGAACCAGAAAACGTTATGCTTCTGTTGGGGATGTAATTGTAGTAGCAATTAAGAGTGTAATCCCGTCAAGTGATGTGAAGAAGGGTGCTGTTTCTAAGGCTATCATTGTTCGCACTAAAAAGGAAATCCGTCGCCCGGATGGTTCATACATCCGTTTCGATGATAACGCTTGCGTATTGTTGAATGCCGGTGGTGATATTCGTGGAAGCCGTATCTTCGGTCCGGTTGCCAGAGAACTTCGTGCAACAAATATGAAAATTGTTTCACTTGCACCTGAAGTACTTTAATTCGTAAAATTTAAGGTAATGAGTAAATTACATATCAAAAAAGGCGATATAGTTTTTGTTAATGCCGGCGAAGACAAAGGTAAAACAGGTCGTGTTTTACAGGTGCTCGTAGACGAGAACCGTGCTATTGTTGAAGGCGTTAATATGGTATCAAAGCATACCAAGCCTAATGCAAAGAATCCGCAAGGAGGAATTGAAAAGAAGGAAGCTCCTATTCATATTTCAAACCTGAACGTGGTTGACCCGAAATCAGGTAAACCGACACGTATCGGACGTAAAGAAAATGCTGAAGGTGCTTTAGTTCGTTATTCTAAAAAATCAGGGGAGGAAATTAAGTAATGAGCAATACTGCCAGTCTTAAAAAAGAATATCAGGACAGAATTGTTCCTGCTTTGACAAAAGAGTTCGGATATAAATCAGTAATGCAGGTACCCGTATTGAAGAAGATTGTAATCAATCAAGGTTTGGGTATGGCTGCTGCCGACAAGAAGATCATCGATATCGCAATCAGCGAATTGTCTACAATTACTGGTCAAAAGGCCGTTGCGACAGTATCTAAAAAGGATATCTCAAACTTTAAGTTGCGTAAAAAAATGCCTATCGGCGTGATGGTAACATTGCGTCGTGAGCAGATGTACGAATTTTTGGAAAGATTAGTTCGTATCGCTCTTCCGCGTATTCGTGACTTTAAAGGTATTGAAAGTAAGTTAGATGGTAGAGGTAATTATACCATGGGTATTCAGGAACAAATTATTTTTCCTGAAATAAATATCGATAATATTACTAAAATATTAGGAATGAATATTACCTTTGTGACCTCTGCGAAAACAGATGAAGAAGGGTATGCTCTGTTGAGAGAATTTGGGTTGCCTTTTAAAAATGCAAAAAAAGACTAAGTTATGGCTAAGGAATCAATGAAAGCCCGCGAGGTTAAAAGAGCAAAACTAGTAGCTAAATACGCCGCTAAAAGAGCTGAACTGAAAGCTGCTGGTGACTACGAAGCTTTGCAGGCTTTACCTAAAAATGCTTCTCCTGTACGTTTGCACAACCGTTGCAAAATTACAGGTCGTCCGAAAGGGTATGTACGCCAGTTCGGCATTTCACGTATTCAATTCCGTGAAATGGCATCCAATGGTTTAATCCCGGGTGTAAAGAAAGCAAGTTGGTAAGTTTTTTTATTTAAATATTGTCCGGGTGGCCGGATCAATTTAATTCATTTATATATGACAGATCCTATTGCAGATTATTTGACAAGATTGCGTAATGCAATTAAAGCGAAGCACAGAGTTGTTGAAGTGCCGGCGTCAAATTTAAAGAAAGAGATCACTAAGATCCTTTTCGAAAAGGGCTACATTCTTAATTTTAAGTTTGTAGAAGAAGGTCCTCAGGGAACAATTAAGATTGCCTTGAAGTATGACCTGGTAAACAAAGTGAATGCAATCAAGAAACTTGAGAGAGTTTCTACTCCAGGTTTGCGTAAGTACACTGGTTACAAAGAAATGCCGAGAGTATTGAATGGTTTAGGTATTGCCGTTCTTTCGACTTCTAAGGGTGTGATGACAGACAAAGAAGCCCGCGATCTGAAGATCGGTGGTGAAGTATTATGTTATGTTTATTAATTAGGAGGAAAGAAGAATGTCAAGAATAGGAAAATTACCAATTCATGTGCCGGCCGGTGTAACGGTTACGATTAAGGATAGCGTGGTGACTGTAAAAGGTCCTAAGGGCGAAATGACTCAGGCTGTTAATCCTGATATTAATGTAACTCTGGAAGATGGAGTTATTCATTTAGCAAGACCGACAGATGATAAGAACCATCGTGCATTACATGGTTTGTATCGTTCTCTGATCAACAATATGGTGATCGGTGTATCTGAAGGATACAAAAAAGAACTGGAACTGGTCGGTGTTGGTTACCGTGTTACTAACACAGGACAGCTGTTGGATCTTTCTTTAGGTTATACTCACAACATCTATTTGCAGTTACCTAAAGAGGTAAAGGTTGAAACGAAGACTGAGAGAAATAAGAATCCTCTTATTATCCTTGAATCAGCTGATAAACAATTACTGGGTCAGATTTGTGCTAAGATTCGTTCATTCAGAATGCCGGAACCGTATAAAGGTAAGGGTATTAAGTTTGTGGGTGAGGAAATTCGCAGAAAGTCTGGTAAATCAGCAGGTAAGTAATCTACGTAAACTGAAATTATCATGACAACGAAGGAAGAAAGAAGATTAAAAATAAAACGAGGAATACGTGGAAAAGTTGCAGGAACACCTGAACGTCCACGCCTTACTGTGTTTAGAAGCAACAAGCAGATCTATGCACAGGTTATAGATGATACTACAGGTAAAACTTTGGCTGCTGCTTCATCTTTGAAATTAGATGTTAAGGCTCCCAAAAAAGAAATCGCTGCCAAGGTTGGTGAATTGATCGCTAAAGGCGCTCAGGAAGCTGGTATTCAGGCTGTTGTTTTCGATCGTAATGGTTATCTGTATCACGGTAGAATTAAAGAATTAGCAGATGCTGCACGTAACGGCGGCCTTAAATTTTAATGAAGATGGCAGGAGTTAATAATAGAGTTAAATCGACCAACGACTTAGAGTTGAAGGACAGATTAGTTGCAATCAACCGCGTAACTAAAGTAACGAAAGGTGGACGTACTTTTAGTTTTGCTGCTATTGTCGTAGTAGGAAACGAAGACGGTATCATCGGTTGGGGCTTAGGTAAAGCTGGTGAAGTAACGACAGCTATCGCTAAAGGTGTAGAAGCTGCTAAAAAGAATTTAATCAAGGTTCCTGTTCATAAAGGTACTATTCCTCACGAACAGCTTGCTAAATTCGGTGGTGCACAGGTGCTGATCAGACCGGCATCTCATGGTACTGGTGTAAAAGCCGGTGGTGCTATGCGTGCTGTATTGGAGAGTGTTGGTATTACTGACGTTTTGGCTAAATCAAAAGGATCATCAAACCCTCACAACTTGGTAAAAGCTACTATTGCTGCGCTGGGTGAATTGAGAAGTCCGTTTATTGTAGCTCAGAACAGAGGTGTATCTGTAGAAAAAGTGTTTAGAGGTTAATTAGGGAGGAAAAATTATGGCGACTATTAAAATTAAACAAGTTAAGAGTAGAATTAAGTGCCCGAAAGACCAAAAAAGAACACTTGATGCACTGGGCCTGACAAAGTTGAACCGTGTAGTAGAGCATGAAGCTACTCCGGCTATCTTAGGCATGGTTGAGAAAGTGAAACATTTGGTTTCAGTAGAAAAGTAATAATTGGTTGAAAAAATAAATTATAAGATATGAACTTATCAAATTTAAAACCTGCTGAAGGATCTACTAAGACCAGAAAAAGAATCGGCCGTGGTCCGGGTTCAGGATTAGGAGGAACTTCAACAAGAGGTCATAAAGGAGCAAAGTCAAGATCTGGTTATTCAAAAAAGATCGGATTTGAAGGCGGTCAGATGCCTATTCAGAGACGTTTGCCTAAATTTGGTTTCAAGAATATTAATCGTGTTGAATATAAAGCTATCAATATCGCTACATTACAGTTAATGGCTGAATCTCAGAACTTAACTAAAATAGGTGTTAACGAATTGATCGAAGCTGGTTTTATTTCATCATCTCAAATGGTTAAGATTCTTGGTAATGGTAGCCTGACTGTTAAATTAGATGTTGAAGCTCATGCTTTCTCTAAAAGTGCAGAAGCAGCTATCCAGGCCGTAGGTGGAACTGTTGTTAAACTCTAAGTCATGAGAGCAGTTGAAACAATAAAAAATATCTGGAAGATTGAGGATCTGAGAAATCGGATCCTCACCACTCTTTTATTGGTGGCTATATATCGCTTCGGAACGTATGTAGTACTTCCTGGTATTGATCCTCAAGCGTTAACCGCTTTACAGGCGCAGACAAGAGGCGGATTGCTTGCACTGTTGGATATGTTTTCAGGTGGTGCATTCTCTAATGCTTCTATTTTTGCATTGGGTATTATGCCTTATATTTCCGCTTCAATTGTTATGCAGTTGTTAGCCATTGCAGTTCCTTCTTTTCAGAAATTACAGAGAGAAGGGGAGAGTGGTCGTAGAAAGATCAATCAATGGACTCGCTACCTCACAGTAGCTATCCTGTTATTCCAGGGACCGACGTATTTGGTGAACTTAAGTGTTCAGTTGAAGGCCGCTGGTGCAGCTTTACCTCCGGGTATTCTGTTTACTATATCTTCTACTATTATTCTGGCTGCAGGAAGTATGTTTATCTTATGGCTAGGTGAAAGAATTACAGATAAAGGTGTTGGAAATGGTATTTCATTTATCATTTTGATTGGTATCATAGCCCGTCTACCGCATTCATTGTTCCAGGAATTTATTTCAAGAACAAGTGAAAAAACTGGTGGTCTGGTTATGTTCTTGTTTGAAATGCTGTTTCTTTTACTTGTTATTGCCGGTGCTATTTTATTGGTTCAGGGAACTCGTAAAGTGCCCGTACAGTACGCTAAGAGAATTATAGGTAACAAACAATATGGTGGCGCTCGTCAGTATATTCCTTTAAAGGTAAATGCTGCAAACGTTATGCCTATCATCTTTGCTCAGGCAATTATGTTTATTCCTATTTCTATTGTAGGATTCTCCAGTACAGGTGATCAAAGTGGTTTTTGGGCTGCATTTATGGATAATACCGGTTTCTGGTATAACTTTGTATTTGCGGTATTGATTATCCTCTTTACTTATTTCTATACAGCTATCACGATCAATCCGACCCAGATGGCTGATGATTTGAAGAGAAACAATGGGTTTATTCCGGGTGTTAAACCTGGAAAAAGCACCAAAGACTATCTGGATACAATCATGGATCGTATTACTCTTCCGGGTGCATTCTTCTTGGCATTGGTAGCTATTATGCCTGCTTTTGCAAGAATCGCTGGTGTGAGTATGGAGTTCTCTCAGTTCTTTGGAGGAACATCTTTGTTGATTTTGGTTGGTGTAGTGTTGGATACATTGCAGCAAGTAGAAAGTCATTTGTTGATGCGTCATTATGACGGTTTGTTGAAGTCAGGAAGAATTAAAGGTCGTACAGGCTCAGTTGCCGCTTATTAATAGGATGATCTATTTAAAAACAGATGAAGAAATCGAGTTGATGCGTTCGGCCAATCAATTGGTAGGCCGGACACTGGGAGAATTGGCAAAGCATATTGCTCCCGGGGTTACAACTCTTCAACTCGATAAGATTGCTGAAGAATTCATTAGGGATAATGGAGCAGTCCCAGCTTTTTTAGGGTATGGTGGTTTTCCAAATTCAATATGTGCTTCTGTAAATGAGCAGGTAGTACATGGTATTCCTTCCTCAAAAGCAGTTTTAAAGGAAGGTGATGTCATATCAGTTGACTGTGGTACCATATTGGATGGCTTTGTCGGTGATTCAGCTTATACTTTTTGTGTAGGTGAAGTGGCTCCGGAAGTGAAGAATTTGTTGAAGACGACAAAAGAATCTCTTTATCAAGGTATTCAACAAGCTGTAGAAGGAAAACGAGTAGGAGATGTTAGTCATGCGGTGCAGACATACTGTGAATCGAAAGGTTACTCTGTTGTAAGGGAACTGGTGGGACATGGTATCGGACGCAAGATGCATGAAGAACCTGAAGTACCCAATTATGGAAGATATGGTTGCGGAGCTTTATTGCGTAGTGGTATGTGCATCTGCATTGAACCTATGATCAATATGGGAAGCAAAAATGTCGTTTTTGAAAAGGATGGTTGGACGGTGCGTACAAAAGACAGAAAATGTTCTGCTCATTTTGAGCATTGTATAGCGATAAGACCCGATGGCCCTCAGATTTTATCTTCATTTGAATTTGTAGAAGAAGTTCTAGGAAATAACGCAATTTAATTTGATTTATATGGCTAAACAAGCAGCTATTGAACAAGATGGAGTTATAGTAGAAGCATTGTCAAATGCGATGTTTCGTGTGGAATTAGAGAACGGACATGAAATTACTGCCCACATATCAGGAAAGATGCGTATGCATTATATTAAAATTCTTCCTGGTGATAAGGTTAGAGTAGAAATGTCTCCGTATGATTTATCAAAAGGTAGAATTGCTTTTAGATATAAATAAAAATAACTAGATATGAAAGTAAGAGCATCTTTAAAGAAGCGTACACCTGAATGTAAGATTGTAAGAAGAAAGGGTCGCTTATACGTAATTAACAAGAAAAACCCTAAGTATAAACAACGTCAGGGATAATTTATTATTTTTGCAAAATAATTAAGTAAGTAATATGGCTATAAGAATAGTTGGTGTAGACTTGCCACAAAATAAAAGAGGAGAAATCGCTTTGACTTATATCTACGGTATCGGTCGGAGTGCTTCAAAATCTATTTTAGAGAAAGCAGGCGTTGATCGTGATATCAAAGTAAAAGACTGGACAGATGATCAAGCTGCAAAAGTACGTGAAGTCATTGGCGCTGAGTACAAGGTAGAAGGTGATCTTCGTTCTGAAGTTCAACTAAACATCAAGCGTCTGATGGATATCGGATGTTACAGAGGTGTTCGTCACCGTATTGGTTTGCCTTTGAGAGGCCAGAGCACAAAGAACAATGCTCGTACTCGTAAGGGTAAGAAGAAAACTGTTGCAAATAAGAAAAAAGCTACTAAATAATAAGAGTTGATATGGCAAAAAAAACAGTCGCAGCAAAGAAGAGAAACGTAAAAGTTGACGCTTACGGTCAAGCTCATATTCATTCTTCTTTCAATAACATTATTGTGTCTCTTGCCAACAGTGAAGGTCAGGTAATCAGTTGGTCTTCTGCAGGTAAGATGGGATTCAGAAGTTCTAAAAAGAACACTCCGTATGCCGCTCAGATGGCAGCACAAGATTGTGCTAAGGTAGCTTATGATCTTGGTTTGAGAAAAGTAAAAGTATTCGTAAAAGGACCGGGTAACGGACGTGAGTCTGCTATCAGAACTATCCACGGTGCCGGAATCGAAGTAACTGAAATCGTAGACGTTACTCCGCTGCCCCACAATGGTTGTCGTCCTCCGAAAAAGAGAAGAGTATAATTAACTATAGTTTCTTGAACATTGAATCCGGAATTGTGAATAGATTGCATAAAGACCTTATCCTCTCTGTAATCGCGGCTGCACGGTTCCAGATTCAGACAGAAAAATTAAAACAATAAAAAAATGGCAAGATATACTGGACCAAAAACAAGAATTGCCCGTAAGTTTGGTGAGGCTATATTCGGACCGGATAAAGTTCTTTCTAAAAAGAATTATCCTCCCGGACAACATGGTAACGCCAGAAAAAGAAAAACTTCTGAATACGGAATTCAGCTTCGCGAGAAGCAAAAAGCTAAATACACTTATGGTGTATTGGAAAAACAATTTAGAAACCTGTTCGACAAAGCGCAGCGTTCAAAGGGTATTACCGGTGAAGTTCTGCTTCAGTTACTGGAAGGTCGTTTGGACAATGTAGTTTATCGTTTGGGTATTGCTCCTACGAGAGCTGCTGCACGTCAGTTGGTTTCTCACCGTCACATTACAGTTGATGGTAAGGTTGTAAACATTCCTTCTTACTCTTTGAAAGCCGGTCAGATCGTTGGTGTTAGAGAGAAATCCAAGTCTTTGGAAGTGATTGCTGATGCATTATCAGGATTCAACCACAGCAAATATCCTTGGATTGAGTGGGATCAGTCTTCTTTAAGCGGAAAATTACTGCATCTGCCGGAAAGAACTGACATTCCTGAAAACATTAAAGAGCAGTTGATCGTAGAATTGTATTCTAAATAATAATTGATTTCCATGGCGATATTAGCATTTCAAAAACCCGATAAAGTATTAATGTTGGAAGCGGACAATTTCTTCGGAAAGTTTGAATTTCGTCCGTTGGAACCCGGCTATGGTATTACTATAGGTAATGCTCTGCGCCGTATTCTCCTGTCGTCGCTTGAAGGTTTTGCTATTACATCCATTAAGATCGAAGGTGTTGACCATGAATTTGGTACAATTCCCGGTGTTATTGAAGATGTAACAAACATTATCTTGAACCTGAAACAGGTACGGTTCAAGCATATTGTAGACGACATAGAGAATGAGAAAGTAAGTATTACTGTTTCGGGTTCGGAAGTGTTCAAAGCCGGTGATATAGGTAAACAGCTGACCGGATTCGAAGTATTGAATCCAGACTTGGTTATTTGCCGTTTGGATCCGAACGCTGGTTTCCAGATTGAATTAACAATAAATAAAGGACGCGGATATGTTCCCGCTGATGAAAATAGAGACCCGAATGCAGACGTTCACGTTATTGCCATCGACTCTATTTATACTCCTATACGTAATGTTAAGTATTCAATCGAGAACTTCCGTGTTGAGCAAAAGACGGACTACGAAAAGTTGGTTCTTGAAATAGCCACAGATGGTTCTATTCATCCGAAGGAAGCGTTGAAAGAAGCTGCTAAGATTCTGATACATCATTTCATGTTGTTCTCAGATGAAAAGATTGCGATCGAGACAGTAGATACTGACGGCAATGAAGAATTCGATGAAGAAGTACTTCACATGCGCCAGTTGCTTAAGAGCAAGCTAGCAGATATGGACCTTTCCGTTCGTGCTTTGAATTGCTTGAAAGCTGCAGATGTTGAAACATTGGGTGAACTGGTTAAATTCAACAAGAATGATTTGTTGAAATTCCGTAACTTCGGTAAGAAGTCGCTCACTGAACTTGATGAACTGCTTGAAAGCCTGAACCTTTCATTCGGTATGGATATCACGAAATATAAATTAGATAAAGAGTAAGTAAAGCGATGAGACATAATAAGAAATTCAATCATTTAGGTCGTACAAATACTCACCGTGAAGCAATGCTGTCTAATATGGCTTCTTCTTTGATCAAGCATAAGAGAATCTTTACGACAACAGCAAAAGCTAAAGCGCTTCGTAAGTTTGTTGAACCTCTGATCACAAAGTGCAAAGAGGATACAACTCACTCAAGACGTGTGGTATTTAGTACTTTACAGGATAAGAACGCTGTAACAGAACTTTTCAAGGAAGTAGCTCAGAAGATCGGTGATCGTCCGGGTGGTTATACCAGAATTATTAAGACTGGTAACCGTTTAGGTGACAACGCTGCTATGTGCTTCATTGAATTAGTTGATTACAACGAAAACATGTTGAAGGATACTACAGCTAAGAAAACTACGAAAACAAGACGTTCTCGTAAGAAATCTACAGCTGCTGAAACAGCTGCTCCGGTTGCTGAAGCTCCTGCAGCAGAAGCAACAGAAGAAAAAGCTGCAGAATAATTTCTGTAACTTATATACGATACAAAAACAGCCGACATTTTTATGCCGGCTGTTTTTGTATATAAACAAATTAATTTATTTGTTTACTTACTTGATATTTTTTAAAGCTTCCTGCGCTGTAGCATTAGATGGATCGATTGATAAAATCTTGTTCCAGTAAATTTTGGAGTTATCCATATCTTGTTTCAAGTAATAATAGTAGCCCAGGTAACGGTAACATTCGGTTAATTCATTGCTATATTTCTCTTTGTTTTTTTCAAGAATGGGAATGCAAGACTCGTAATAGGGTTTGGCTAAACCCTGTTCTGTCTCGGGGGCCAGTTGAGATTGTGTACGTGCCTGCCATAGGCTACCAAGGTGGCTATCCGGTACACGTTCTTTTACAATAGCAAATAAGCTATCAGCTTTGAACAGGTACTTTTGTGCTGCAATACTATCTTTTGCAGCTGCTGTATAGTAATATTTACCTAATTGATAGTAATCAGCAGCTTCCGATTCTTCTCCCAGCGCCTCTATATACTGCGTATAAGCCTTGATGGCCTCAGCATTATTTTCGCTGTTACTATAAACTTCAGCAAGGTCCTTATAGATTTCTGTATGCGAAGAACTTTCTTTTATAGCTTTCTGTAATGCATCTGCTGCCTGATCATATTGTTTTGCTTTATTCAGCAGGCGACCGTAATATAAATAGTCCTGCCAGATATATTTAGCATCCGGATTATTGAAGAAAGTCTCTATTTCTTCCAGTCCTTTTTCGTAGGCTTTGCTTTCGTAATCATTATAGATGGCCAGACGTTTCAATAAAAAGTTATCAGGGTCAATAGCTTGTCCTTCACTGATTATTTTACCGGATTCAGCGTATTGTTTATTGAAGAACAAAGCAGAGGCATAATGAACCAGATTGTCTGTAGAGTAAAGACCTCCTGCCATGTAGGTTTTATAAGCTGCTACAGCTTTAGGATAATTCCCTTGTAATGAATAGATGTTTCCCAAATGGCAGTACGCCGGCAAGTAATCCGGATAGTTTGAAATTACTTTCTGAAGCATTTCTATTGATAATGTTGGAGTGACTCCCTGATATACGTTTGCATATTTGATATAAGCTTCCTTGCAGGCCGGATCGAAGTGGATAGCCTGTTCATATCTTCCGGCAGCATCTCCTGGTTTATCTTTGCTGATAAGTAAATCGCCTTCATACAAATAAATGGCGGGGTCGTTAGCATTATATTTCTTTGCATTATCGAGAGCCGCCTGGGCTTCTGCCTCCATTCCGTTCATTGAGTAGGCTTTAGCAATAGCGACATAAACAGAAGCATCTTTTTTATTGATTTTGATTGCTGCATCAAATGCTTTTTGCGCAGTAGATTTATCTGTTTTGAGTAGCACTTTACCTTCACCAACTTTATTATAGGCATAATCAGGAAATGTCATCCATCCTTTCTGGTAATTAGCCAAAGCTTCGGAAGTTTTATTTTCATCAAAAGCAATTTCTCCCAGATAGTATAAAGCTTCAGCCTGTTCGGCAGGAGAACTGTTCAGCTGTTTCTCAAAAAGCCGGCTTGCTATAGTTGGTTCGCCGGCTTTGTAAAAGTCAATGCCTTGCCGGTTATCTGCGTAAACGGCAATAGCGATAAAACTTAAAAGGATTATATATAAATTCTTTTTCATGACTGTAAATATTTATAGGGTTTATAACTGGTCCCTGACATTTACCAACCTTACAGGTTGTGTAGCCGGAAGAATACCTGATTTAAGAATGATCCGCTGTCCCCGGTCGCTAGCTATGAAAGTTGTAAAACCGGAAGCCAGGCCCATGCGGGGTTCTGATAGTATCAGATAAACAGGCCTGCTCATCGGATACTTTTTTAATGCGATGTAGGCCTGATACGGTTTAAAACTATTTGTTGCAGTGGCATGTCTGTAAGGACTGACTGCCATTACTTTTATATTCTCAGAGAAACTCATGTTGGTTGTATCAGACGGATTACTGATCCAGTTTACTCCGATGATACCTAACGCTCCACGGTTTTGGGATACATAGTTTATTACTTGCCGGTTTTCTTTCATTGCATGTAAATCCCCGGAAAATGATTTTCCGTTACAGATTGAATCGATAGCATAGCGTACAGTTCCGGAATTAGGGTTATCGAATACAACTTCGATCCTTCCTGATTGGTTATCGGAACAGAGTTCTTTCCATTCTTTTATTTTTCCCGTCAGTATGTCTCTCAATGCAGGGATACCAATCAGAGAATCTGTATTTTGTTTATTTACAATCAATGCAATGGCATCTGTTGCTATTTGAATGTTTCTGGGGAATAATTTTTTAGTGTTCATAAATTCCGTCTCTTCTTTGGTTAGCGGGCGTGAAGTAATGGCCAGCCGGATGCTATCGCGCAGCAACCTGTTGATAGTTTCTGTTTCACCGGAAAAGTAAGGAACAATCCCGGCTTCCTTATAAATACTTTCGAAAACGGCGATTTCTTCTTCTACGACAGGGGCAAAGCAGCCATCGGAAGCTATAGCGATAACGCCACTGGTCGGAGTATCGTCCGGAGTTTCTGTTTTCTTGTTTCCGCAAGAAACCAACAGAACTATACATACTGTTATATAGAATAAACTTTTCATCGTTTGCTGTCTTTTATGAGCCTGTAACCTCTGAATAAAGTGTAGCAGAAGAACAGAATACCAACTGTTATTCGCATAGGGAATGACATATTCTCATTAAACAAGTTAGTGAAAACCAGCAGGAAAGTCATTCCGAGGTATATCATGACCATGAATATACCCCAGACAAACTTAATATTTATACACTTTACCTCCATCTTATTGTAATTTAAATCGTACCGGAACTGTAAAGTAGACCGGTACCGGTTTACCATTCTGTTTCCCCGGAACCCATTGTGGCAGAGACTTGATAACGCGTAATGCTTCTTTGTCGCAAGCCGGATCCAATTGCCTTAGAACTTCCACTTTCGTGATCTCTCCCGTTGGGCTTACAACGAAGCGGAGGGTAACTGTTCCCTGAATACCATTTTCGGCAGCGATTACCGGGTATCTCAAATGTGTACTAATGAACTTCAGTAAAGCCTCGTTTCCACCGGGGAATTGCGGCATTTGTTCAACGGCAACATAAGGTTCGGTTTCTTCTTCAATCACTTCCTTGTTGTCTTTCAGGTCTGCAATGTCGATGGCTTCTTCACTTTCGGAACCTTTTACGTCTGCCACTGAGATAGCCAGTTTTGAGGTTGTCAGTTCTTCCTGTGTCTTGATTTCCTCTTCCTCCCTTACATCTTTATCCGCCTTAATAACAGGAGGGGTAAATTTGATTGTACTTTTCAGTACGGGAGGAGGTGGAGCCTCTAAATTACGGATTTGATTTTCTTCCGGTACCTTCGTTTCCATTTGCAGGTTGGAAAGTGTCGTTACTTCCAGTACCTGCTCTTTGGCGTGCTGGGGAATAACCGATTTGATCAAAACCGGGATTGTCATGACCAGAATAGCTCCGATAGCTACAATGATCAATGCGCGGATATGTCTGCCGGAAGAATTTTTACGCAACTCGTATGCTCCGTAGTCTTTATTCTTCCCGTTGAAGATCAATTCGCACCACTCCGGTGAATTCAGATTTATATTGTTCATATTAATCATGATCGTTCTTTTTTATTGGTGATACGAATTATTTTCTTTTAGGGCCGGCATTAGCCTCTGCTATTTGTTTAGCGAGTTCTCCGCCGCTTTTCAGGTTGTCGACCAGAAATTTATCTCCGTCGGTTATATCGACGATTGCATATTTACCAATATTGCATATCTGCATTTCGTCGAGCGCATCTACCAGGTCTTTATAAGAAGCATCGTCGGTCGCCTTGATCAGTACGACCGGGGCATCTTTGCCTCCTTTTATCTCTGTAGCCTGCTTTTTAAACTCATCTTCGGATATTTCTTTGTTTAGCTTTTTCACTTTCAACTCCGATATTTGTTGTATAGCGTCGGAATTGCGTTCCAGTAGGATGTTACGTAATCCGGTAGGAGAAAAATCGGTTGTTTTCAGTGATTCTACATGTTCATAATCCGGTTCACCGAAATAGTAGTACACCTTGCTGTCTTCACCCAATATAAGGGTGATGGCTTTAGAGGCTTTCACTTTTGTCTGTTCGGCTTCCGTGACATGGTCTTTCGACGGCATGCTGATCTCCATGGTCTGCGGCTTACTCAGCGAAGTACAAAGCATGAAGAACGTGATCAGCAACATATTCATATCCACCATCGGCGTAAAGTCGACACGGATATTGACTTTCTTTTGTTTGCCTTTCTTGCCGTCGCCTTTTCCTTTATCTGTATTTACTTCTGCCATACTGCTTGTTGTTTAAACATTGTCGGGCACATTCTTGAGAGTTGTTATGAGATTATATCTGTTTTCTCTCAGGTCCTGCAATGTGTTCATTATATTTTTGATTTTAGGATACGGCGTCTGTTGGTCGGCTTTGATGGCGATCACCAGGTCGCGGTTCACTTCGCGGGCATGTTGTACCCAGGCTTTGAATTGGTTGTTCGTGCTATCGGCAGGGATTCCGTAATTCTGCGTCAGACGGTCTTGTTCGGAAGACGGAAGATTCAGAAATTCCTGCATATTCTGGATAGGAACACCGAAGGAAGGAAGAAGGCTAAATTCGTATATTTCTTTGTCGCTGAAGTTAATACCGTAGTCTTGTCCCAGCTTCTTTAATACGTTTGCCTTATCCTCTTGTTTGTCCATGCTCATAAATACTTTCCCTTCCGGATCTACCAGGATGGAAAGAATATTCGTTTCCGGTATTTTTATTTCGGAAACGGAAGCCGGAGTAGTAACCACGACCGGTTCTTTCTGGATGAAGGTAGATGTCAGCATGAAGAAAGTAAGCAGTAACACCGTTACATCACTCATCGCCGTCATGTCGATGAATGTGCTTTTTCGTTTTACTATAATCTTAGGCATATGTTTCAGTGTTTAGCCGCAAATGTTTGTACGATAGAGAAACCTATTTCATCGATGGCATAGGTGATATTATCTATTTTACTGGTGAAATAGTTGTACGAGATAATAGCCATGGCACCGGTGGCGATACCTAAGGCCGTATTGACCAGAGCTTCGGAAATACCGGTCGACAATGCTACCGAGTCGGGAGCTCCGGCATTGGCCAGGGCGGCAAACGAACGGATCATACCCAGTACGGTTCCAAGCAACCCGAACAGAGTTCCCAATGTCGAGATTGTAGCAATAACCGGCAGGTTCTGTTCCATAGACGGTAATTCCAGTGCCGTGCTCTCTTCGATCTCTTTCTGTATGATGACCATCTTTTGTTCTTTGGTCTGATCCGCCCTGTTTTCTACATCAGCGTAACGGGTCAATGCGGCGTTAACCACATTGGCCACAGAACCCTGCTGTTCTTTACAAGCCTTTTGAGCTGCGTCCAGATTCCCGTCTTCAAGGTCTTTTTTTATAGTACGTACAAATCCTAGCAGGGCTTTTTTCCCTTTAGACCGGTTGATGGCAATAAAACGTTCAACACTCAAGGTGATTACAGTAAGTAAAAGAGTGATAACAACGGGGACAATGAAACCTCCCTTATAAATCGTACCAGCATAGTTGCCGGGAAGCGGATGATTATCCGGATTATTATCCATGAAGTTGGAAGGATTGCCTAGTACGAAATGAAAGAAGCATACTGCCAGGATAAAGCAAATGATAATGACGATGCCGGCTGAAACGCCATTAGATGTTTTTGATATAACAGATTGATTTGTTTTCATAATTTTGATATTATTAAAGAGATAAAAAACAGAAAATAATAGTCTTAGTGTACAAAAAAGGAAATGCACACCCGAATCATGCCGTATTCGAAGGCATAATCAACAATTATAAATGTCTTATAATAATATCAAATAATGAGTTTTCGCAAAACGTAGATCCATTGATTTCCGCATTTGCGAAGCGAGAGGTAGTTTATTGTATGGATAATAGATAATGTCTCCGATATTTTATATTGTGAGGCCTGCTCTTTCAACTTCAAGAGAAGAAGACTCTTATTGCTGTTCGATAATTTGAATAGCCGTTCGTAGTTATCGAAAGCCGGTTTGGTACGTGCAGTTATATCAAGAGACTCAAGAGGGATTTTCCCTAATTCAAACTGTTTTAATTTATTATCGTAGGAGAGGCTCTTTTCTTCGCCATTAAGGTTACATGGTTGAATCATCTCTTCGTTGTCGATATTAAACGCAATCTCCTGCCCTGTAAAGATCAGGATAAGGAGTGTTAATATGGACAGAACTTTCTTCATGATTCGAGAATAAACTTTTTATGTTAAAACATTTTGTTAATGCAAAAGGTTGTAACTTTTTAAGAAAAAATGCCTGTTGATTCGGGGGATAAATATAGATAAAGTATAGTATTCAAAAAGGCAGTCCTCTATTTATTCATCGAAAATCTTTATAAGGGTTTGGCAACAATCTTAGTGAACCGTTTGTTATATTTGTACTGAGTGAAAAAAATACAGAATACTAAATATTTAGGTTATGAAAATTGAAAAAGTAATAGGTAGAGAGATTCTTGATTCCCGTGGTAACCCGACAGTAGAGGTAGATGTGCTTCTTGAATGCGGCGCTTTTGGTCGTGCTGCCGTTCCATCCGGTGCTTCTACTGGTGAAAATGAAGCAATAGAACTGCGTGACGGTGATAAAAAACGCTACGGAGGCAAAGGTGTACTGAAAGCTGTGGATAATGTTAACAATGTAATTGCACCGGTTATCATCGGAATGAGTGCATTAAACCAACGTGCAATCGACCATAAACTGCTTCAGTTGGACGGAACAAAGACAAAGTCGAAACTCGGTGCCAATGCCATGTTAGGCGTTTCGCTGGCCGTAGCTAAAGCAGCTGCCAGTTATCTCGATTTACCGTTATATCGTTATATAGGCGGAACAAATACGTATGTATTGCCTGTTCCGATGATGAATATTATCAATGGCGGTTCGCATAGTGATGCTCCGATAGCATTTCAGGAATTTATGATTCGCCCGGTAGGTGCAAAGAGTTTCCGTGAAGGCTTGCGTATGGGAGCAGAAGTATTCCATGCCTTGAAGAAGGTGTTGCACGACCGCGGTCTGAGTACGGCAGTTGGTGACGAAGGTGGTTTTGCTCCGGCTCTCAACGGTACGGAAGATGCTTTGGGTTCTATTATGGCCGCTATTAAAGCTGCCGGATACGAACCGGGTAAAGATGTGACAATCGCTATGGACTGTGCTGCTTCCGAGTTTTACGATAAGAAGGGTATCTACGATTATTCGAAGTTTGAAGGTGCCCACGGTGCCAAACGGACTGCTGCCGAACAGGTGGCTTACCTGTTGGATTTGGTTAACAAATATCCGGTCGACTCTATCGAAGACGGTATGGACGAAAACGACTGGGAAGGATGGAAGCATCTTACCAAAGCTTTAGGTGACCGTGTTCAGTTGGTTGGTGACGACTTGTTTGTAACTAATGTTGAATTCTTGAAGAAAGGTATCGAAGAAGGCTGTGCCAACTCTATCCTGATTAAAGTAAATCAAATCGGAACATTAAGTGAAACACTGGATGCTATTGAAATGGCTCACCGTAACGGCTATACTTCAGTGACGTCGCACCGTTCCGGTGAAACGGAAGATGCAACGATTGCCGATATCGCTGTAGCTACTAATTCAGGACAGATCAAAACTGGTTCCTTAAGCCGTTCGGATCGTATGGCTAAGTACAATCAGTTGCTTCGTATCGAGGAAGAATTGGGCGATCTGGCTGTTTATGGCTATAAGACGTACAAAAAATAATTCTGACACTTACAGAATCAGATGTAATAGACTGAAGGGCTGCCTCCCAAAGAGGTGGCCTTTTGGTGTTTATGTCCCTTACCTTTATCAGAAAGGCTAGTAGTAACTATCCCGGAGGTTATTTATTTCTAATCGAAAGCATATTATATCTTGTCTTTTTCACGACCGTCGCAAAGCTTACCGACGGACGTCAGCAAGCTTATCCACGTCCGTCGGTAAGCTTTGCGACGGCGATGGAAAAGAGAATGAGTCATATCTTTTATAGTAAAAGACAGTATGCTATGCAGGAATAGTCAGTAGGGGGAGCGATAGATGACAGGCAGATAAAAGGTGAATGGTTTTTATTCGAATTAATGCATGTGAGAGATGAAATAGCCGGAGCAAAAACAATCTCTTTACTCCGGCTATTCTATTTTATACTATTATAATTGAGCGAACCATTCACGGATAGCATCAATCAATATCTGATTTTCAGCACTTGTTTGGGTGGACAGGCGGATGTATGTTTCATCCAGTCCGCGGAAGTTGGAGGCATCACGAATCAGGATTCCATTCTTCTCCCACAAGTATTTCTTTAGTTCTGCCGCTGTGCCTTTCTTTAGGCGGACAAGGAAGAAGGTTGTTGAAGTAGGAATGACTTCCAGGTTATCGAATTTGCTTAACTGATAAATCAATTCGGCTGTTTCACGCTGCCACTTACGGATAGGCAAAGTAAACTGGGCCGGATGAATCAGGATATATTTACTGGCTTCAAGCGCAATAGCGTTTACCGACCAGGGGATGATATACTTATTTACTTCGGCTGTTATTTCAGGAGAAGCTACCAAGTAACCGATACGTAATCCCGGAATGTTGTAGGCCTTAGAGATAGACTGGATAAGAATCAGGTTTGGGTGATTCTTAACGTCTGAAGGCTTTAGCATATCTTCGGTGGTAAAGGCAACATAAGCCTGGTCGATGATGAATTTTGTATTGCGGTTGGCTGCAATCAACCGGAGCAATTCCGTACGATGAATCAATTTACCATCCGGATTGTTAGGATTGCATATCCAGCAGAAATCCTGTCCTTCCAGAGAAAGTTCCGAAAGGTCGTCGGAGGTTGGGAAGAAATTTATCTCGTGTTCGTGTAGGCGGCAGGCATCTTCATACTCAGAGAAGGAAGGAACGGCAATCGTTGATTTAGCCCCTCTCCAAGCCTGTGCCAACAGATAGAAAGCGGTAATCGAACCATTGGTTACAACTACATTTTCTTCTTTTATCTCATACCGGCGGGCAAGCAACCTTTTAAGTGAAGCAGCATCCGGTTCCGGATAACGTGTCAGTTTACTGAAATGCTCATTGAGATGTTCCTTGAGTTTATCGAGGTTAGCACCGTGCCATACGTTAGAACTGAAGTTAATCTTTACTTCGTTCTGCGAATTGTAAAAGTCATCACCGTGTCCGAATAGCATACTTTATTTGTTTTATGTAATTAATGTTGTTCTAAAAGGTGGTGCAAAAATACTAATCTTTTTGGCTTTTCCTATCAATTGCCTTATAGATTGCATCCTGTATTCGTTTGCGGATATCCAACTGGCTGAGTTTATTATTGGCACGCGACGGATTGACCCTGTTACAAAGGAAGATATAAAGCAACTGGTTGTCCGGATCCACCCAGAAACAAGTCCCGGTGAAGCCGGTGTGCCCATAGACGGAAGGTGGCGTCAGGCTGCTGCAAGGAGAACCTTTATGTGTTCCCGGGGCAGGCTTGTCGAAACCCAGTCCGCGGCGGCTTGTCGGGCTTTTACTTTGGGTGAAAAGACGACAGGTTTCTGTTGATAAGTATTGTTCGTTGCCATAAGTGCCCTGATTAAGGAAAAGCTGTAATACTTTCGCCAGGTCATTGGCATTCGAAAACAGGCCGGCATTGCCGGAGACGCCCCCCTGGAAAGCGGCAGCTTCGTCGTGTACATAGCCACGAAGTAACTGGCGGCGTACGAACTGGTCGTTCTCGGTCGGGACAATCAGGAGGCTGTCTATTCTTTTCAGCGGGTTATAAGTGGTGTGCCAGGCTCCCAGCCGGCTATAAAAGTCGTTATGCAACAGCTGGTCCATCGGTTGCTTCATCTGGTTTTCCACCATCATTTTCAGCATGATGAAGTTGACGCAGCTATACACATATTTGCCGCGTGTTCCGAGGCGGGAGTCTTTTATTTCCTGCATGATACTGTCTTTGAAGGAATCGTGCAGGTAGAAGTTGCGGGCTACCTCGGTGGTGAATCCCGGTTTCTTCTCAGTAGAAACCAGGTCGGGCAGATAGTTGAAATCATTGCGTACGTATGTTTTGGCATCGAAGCGTACCGGATGGGTAGCGTTCTTTACACTGCTGTAAAGGCTGCCTTTGTAACTATCCTTATCGATGGCATTCAGATAGAAATTGATTGTGGAGACAACTCCTGACTGATGGTAAAGCAATTCTTTTATATTCAGGTCTTTCTTGTTGGAACCTTTCAGTTCGGGGAGAAAGTCTGCTATTTTATTATTGAGGGTGAATTTCTTTTCATCGTACGCTTTCATTACGGCAAGTAAGGTCCCGGCCGCTTTGGAGGCAGACGCCAGGTCGTAGACGGAATTTTCCTGTACCTTCCGGCTTTGGTCGTAGTCAAAGTAACCAAAGGCCTTGTCGTAAATAATCATACCGTCTTTGGCAACCAGCACCTGGCAACCCGGATAGGCATTTTCTTCAAGTCCTTCTTCTGCAATGGATCCGATTACATCGAGGCGTATGGGATTGGCTCCGACTTCCTCCGGTTCGTGATAACCTAACCGTGTTTTTTCCGTGAAGATACCGGCTCCGGCATGGAATACGCCTGGGATGGTAACCGGTAGTTTGCCTTTAGCTGGAATCCCCCCGAAGATAACCTGGGCGGCATATTCCTGAGCAAGAGGCGTTCCTTCGTATCCCATCACTACCGCCTTCGCTTTCATAATGGAACTTTTATATTCCTTACAGAAATAGGGCAGGGTAAAGAAGGCATAAACGAGCTCTTTCTTAGTCGCCAGCTGGCGGAGTTGCAGGCTTTCAGGGATGCGGACTGTGTGTACGCCGCAGATGATTACATCGTATTTCTCTAACTGTCTGTAAACATGTTGGATTTGTGCAGCTGTTGAACTACGGCTGATGCTGAAGCAGGCAATACTGTCGTAACGTCCCAGCATTTCCTGAAATTCATTTCCGGCAGGCGAACCGATTGACAAGGCGGCAATCTTCTTTTTATCCAGCTGTCTGAGCGGGACCATGTCGGATTCGTTCTTTAATAATGTAATTGCTTCTGCATTGAGTTTGGCGGCCAGCCAGGCTGCATGCGGTGAGTTCAGCCGTTTGCTTAATCCTTTCGTTTCAATCGGTCGGTATTTATCCAGTCCGGTAATATATTTGTATTGGAGTATCTTGATACATTTGGCTTCGATATCCTCTATGGATAAAATACCTTCGTCGATAGCCTCTTTCACCGCAGTGAAATCGTTAATCGGGGCAGCCGGGGCCAGCAATATATCATTCCCAGCCAGTAATGCTTTTACTGACGGATTATCCGATTTTTTAGTCGTAGCACCTTTCATGGCCAGCGCGTCTGTGAAGCAAAGGCCTCTGAAACCAAGTTCTTCCTGCAACAGTCCCGTTACAATCGGACGGGAAAAGGAGGAAGGGAGATTACGGGTTTTATCCAGTGCCGGAACATAAAGATGTCCGGTCATAACTCCGGCATAACCATCATAGATGTAACGTTTGAAAGGATACAATTCAACGCTGTCCAGGCGTGCCCGGTCATGATGGACGGCAGGCAATGTATTATGCGAATCATCCGAAGTATCGCCATGCCCCGGGAAATGTTTAGCTACAGAGATGATACCGGCAGTTTCCAATCCGCGAGCATAGGCTATTCCTTTATCGGCAACGGCACGGGGATTCTCTCCGAACGAACGGAGGCCGATTACCGGGTTATCGGTATTACTATTTACATCTATATCGGGGGCAAAGTTGATTTGAATGCCCATCTCTTTGCATTGGCGGGCTACTTCCTTCCCATATTCGGTAATCAGTTTATCATCTTCGATAGCTCCCAGCATCATGTTTTTAGGGAAGCGTGTCGTTCCGCTAAGGCGCATAGACAAGCCCCATTCTCCGTCCAGCGAAACGAACATCGGGACACGTGACGCTTTTTGCAACCGGTTGGTTACTTCAGCCTGGGTAACAGGATTCCCTTTATGAAAGAGGATTCCTCCGAGCTTTATTTCATTGACGTATCGCATAAGCCGCTGCATGGTGCGGTTATCCGATTTCGGTTCGGAAATCACCATAAAGAGTTGTCCGATCCGTTCATCGTAACTCATCTTATCAAACACAGAATCAACCCAATGATTCATTTTTGCCTGATCGACGTTACGGTACATATTAGGAATAGTCTGTGCTTTGGCCGTTAGTAAACACACAGAACATAACAGCATTGTAAGTATCTTCCTCATCTTCACGTTATCATTATTATCCACCAAAAATAAGAAAATAAGCTGAATTATGAATTTTAGCTTTGATATCTTTTTCGTATTAAGGTTATTTGTATCTTTGATGCAAAACAATAAAACAAGTCGTTATGCCTATACAATTTAAGATACATAAACTGGGTGCTTTGAAGAATACCACTTTTGAGTACAAGCCTTTTATGATCTTTTCGGGAGATTCGGGATTAGGGAAAAGCTATGCTGCTTTTTTGTCTTATTTTTTTGTTAATTCAATGATGGGAGAGGCGGCATTAGTTTCTTTTATAGAAGAGGTGTTAGGTAAAAATGCTTCAGAAATAAATCAACTTAATCAATATAATATAACTATATCAGCTCAACAGTATAAAAAATGGTTGAATAAGAATGCTTCTCGTTTTATTGGATATTTGATAGGAAATGAAGGCTTGGAAGCAGAAGTAGAAATAGACGTTAATTTCCCTAATTTTACAATTGGATATAAGCTGGTAGAAGACACTGGAGAAAAAGACATAATAACTTATTTGAATGGCAATGAAGGAAGTCCTTATAAAAAAACTCGGCCTAATATAAACCTTTTGGCTATTATAAGTCAAGGATATTTATCTGAGTCACTTTTAAATATAGGTTATCAGAGAAATATGCTTTTGCCGCCAGCCAGAGCTGCTTTAATGGGAGCTAGTATAAGTGCAACGAATGCTATAATGAGTATTGGAATGTATAAAGAGTTTGTAGAGGTACTGGATTTGGTTCTTTCTGCTTCGTATAATGAGACTCTTTGCCCTCCTTATTTGTTAGATGCGATATCAGATATATTAAAAGGAAACCTGGTCAGGCAAGACGGACGGCTTTATTATGAGTTTAATGGAACAAAATTACCTATTAGTGCGGCAGCTTCTTCAATTAAAGAGTTAAGTCCTTTATTTTTGTTGTTGCAGCGATATCGGGCGGCAGAACTGTCGGTTTTAATAGAAGAACCTGAAGCTCATCTTCATCCCCGGATGCAAATAAAAGTGGCAGATCTGATTGCTCATGCAGTGAACGATGGTGCTTCTTTTCAGGTAACAACACATAGCGACTATTTTATGGGGAGAATAAATGACTTATTGAAGCTACATTACATTAAGTCGAATGTATCGGCAGAAGATTATAATGCTTTATGTAATCAGAACGGGCTTGATGGCGAGTTAACTCTTAACCCTGATAAACTAGGTGCTTATTATTTTAAGAGAAGGGAAGACGGAAGTGTAGAGATTATAACACAGGAACCTTCTAAAGGTATTCCGTTTGATACTTTTTCTGATGTAGTACAACAAACAACTACCGTTTCGTTTGCTTTGGATGATTTTATAGAAGAACATAATTTATAGCTTTATGATAGATAAACTTAAAACCTTATTTAATCCTGACTTTATTTGTGAATATACAGGAGCAGTTACAATCGAAGAAGAAGATCCGCAGGCGAAGGTGCGGTCCGTCCGTCTTGAGAATGGAGATTTTATCTATTTAAATAAAAAGATATTAGATCAGATGAATTTACTGTTCAAACAAAAAGACGATCGTTTCTCTTTATGCAAAGGATGTGACGGAGTGCTTATTTATCATTGTGCGAAAGAGAAATATTTAATTTTGGTTGAATTGAAAAGTAAATATACTTATGATAATATCATAAAGGCGGAAAGTCAGATAGAGGCAAGTTATGCAAAATTGTTTATGTTGCTGCACTCTTTTGATGATTTTGTGAAAGAAAATTATAAGTGTTGTGCTTTGATTATAGCTTTAGAACCGGATATTGAGACATTATCAAAGCTCACTAAAAAGGCTCAGATTATGTCTGGTTATTGTAAAGAACGTTTTTGTATCAAATTGTATAATGCCAAAGACTCTGGTTTGATATTGAAACATGATATATCTTTACTAAAAAATTTACCATTGAAGATGGACTATAAATTTGATGAGTTACCCATTTTCTTTATTCCTTATTCAGAAAAGAGTATTGATATAAGGAAGTATCTTTGATTTTCGAATGAATTTTCCCCCTACAATTTGCGTATCAAATAAATCTTTCGTTACTTTGCATCCGCTTTGCGCAATCTCTGTCGGGAGAAGTAGCCCGTTAAATTGCGTTTCATTTAAAATTACAATTAAAAAGCTATAAAACAATGGATTTAATTAAGATTGCAGAAGAAGCGTTTGCTACAAAGAAGGAATATCCTTCATTCAAGAGTGGTGACACTATTACAGTAGCTTACCGTATTAAAGAAGGTAACAAAGAACGTATCCAGCAGTACAGAGGCGTTGTTATCCGTATCTCAGGACATGGTGACAAAAAACGTTTTACTGTTCGTAAGATGTCTGAGAACATTGGTGTAGAAAGAATTTTCCCGATCGAATCACCGTTCATCGAAAGTATCACTGTAAACAAACTGGGTAAAGTACGCCGTGCTAAATTGTATTACCTGCGTGCTCTTACAGGTAAGAAAGCAAGAATCAAAGAAAGAAGATTCTAATCCTTCGGGATTTAATTGCCATACAAAAAAGCCATCCGATTCGTTTTGGGTGGCTTTTTTGTATGGATATATTATTTGAGTGTCGCTATAATAACAGCTGGATTTTGGTCGTTTGTCTGTTGTCGCCAACTGATCAGGCTATTTCCGTCATCCGACATCACCTGAGGGAAGAAATAGTTATTTGATATGCCTTTCATATAATCGGGGAGCGGATCGCCGTCTTCTCCCAGTATTTTAAGATCTTCATCAGATAATGTCAGCATGACACTTCGGGTACTTTTATTTTGGAAGTTATAGAAATTAGTACTATGCATCATTTGTTGTTTTACCATGTCGGTGAAAGTGACAGTGAAAACGAGATAATCACTACCCTCTCCCAAGAAACTGACAAACGGCATTTCTGTAAAAAGTCGGTTCTGTAGTTCTTCTATTGATTTGTAGCTATACCGGAGAATTTCTTTGGATGGCCATTTCCCGAAATCTATATGATAGGCCGGAACCAGCAGATGTTTTTTTGTATCTACTTGATAGATTGTATCGCAAAGGAGCTTTTTCAACAACAATTTGCCATTATGATCGAAAAATTTGCCTTCTCCCGGCGCAAACCAGCTTGCCTCAGAGGTGTATTGTTCGGTGTAGGGGACAGTTGCCTGTAATCCGTTTTTGTCAAAGAACTCCAGACAGATCTTTTCATCTCCTTTGAAGTTGGATTTGAAGCCGACGAAATTACCATTATCCAGCGGTTGGAATTCAAAATAGAAATTAGCTGGCGATTTGATTGTTTCCAGACATTTACCATCCGGTGAATATACATTTACTTTACCTGCAAAATCAAGTACATATATTTTGTTGTCTTTCACCTTAATGACATTGGCTCCTTTGGTTACTTCGCCCGGTCCTTCACCTATTCGGTAGACCTGATTTAAGAACTTACCAAACCTGTCAAACAAACGGCCATCAATTAACAGGTTATTATCAAATAAATGGAGATTGTAGATATCACGTATCAACAGCGAATCGTTTGTTTCCAACTGGACGATTTCGACAGATTTGGCTAAATCGCGGATGGGTACTTCAGAAGGGTTTTCCATTTGCTGTCCGATATTGACGACGTCTATACTGGAGTGAAGGTCGGATTTCTGTGTGCAGGATATGATTATTCCCAGAAAAGAAATAAAAAGAATAACATGTACTTTCATAACATTGTTGATTTGAGTTTATAGTTCATATCGCAAAAGTACAGGAACAAAAAGGATGTTCTGAGAATCACACCTTGACAAATGTGTTTTGTTAAACAGTTGAAATACTAATTGTTACAAAATAAAATGGAGTAACTGACCGGACAACATTCAAAACTCCTGAAGGAAAGAATCGAGATTTGTATCCCCATTCAGTCCTATTCGCTTCTTAATCCGGTTCTTTGATTTGGTGATAGCTGCTGGCGTATTGTTGAAGATGATGCTTAACTCTTGATTGGTTAGTCCGGCTTTCAATAGGCAGCAGGTTTCTATATCGTGTTTGGTCAATTCTTGATAAGTAGTCTGGAGGCGGGTGGCAAACTGACGATAGAGTTTATCTGTAATGCGGCAAAGATGTTCGTGCTCTTTTTCTCCGATAAAGACATAGGACGGTTCTGCCTTCAGTTTTATAAATAAGTTGTAACCTTCATCAGATACGGAAAGATGTGTCCTTTCTGTTTCCGTTTTTTGTTTTTTCTGTTCCCGGACTGCTAAATGTTGCTTTAGTTCCTCATTCTGTATTTCAAGGAGGTAGATTTGCTGTTCCAGTTCGGCCGACTTTTGTATGGAAGCGGTCGTTTCAGTGGATGATTTCCGCATCTTTTCCAGTTCTATGTGATAGTGTTTCAGGATTTCTTCATTACTGGATAACTGTTTCTTTATTTGTTTCAAGGCTTGCCTGATCTTTTTATGGCGGAAGTAAAAATATGTACTTGCGAGTATTAATAATATAATAAGAGGCAAAAGAACTGTGTGCCATCTGAGGTTTGTGTCCGGTTGGAGGATGGCTATAGGATTCTTTTTTAGCCGAGCTATGACTAATATATCGTTTCCTCTGTATGACATCAGGTAACGTCCGTCTGTCGACATTTGTTCCGGAAAGAAATTATCCCAATTGACTGAAGGAGGGGTATATTGGGTAGAATCATATAAGAGTTGACTATCCTTCCCCATATCTTTCAATGACATTTTAAGTTCCATGCTGTAAACCTTTTTGGTTTTCCTGTCATAGCAGTGCGTTGCGTATATTTGTTTTTGTTGTTCATAGGAACTGTATACGGTGGTGAACCAGCAGGTTGAGTTGTGTTCTCCTAATAACATGATATAAGGTGTATAACGGAATAGTTCGAATTCCGGATTTTCCAGTGAGTAACGCAAAGATTCATCTCCCCGCAACGAGTCCAGTTCCAGCAGATAAGCCGGTTCGATGTTATGCGTAGCAGACGAAACCTGATAAATCGTATCGTTCAGTAACTCTTTCATTAATAAAGAATGAGGAGTTCTTACAAAATGGCCGTCTTTCCTGAAAAAGAAGTAGTTTTTGGGTTCAGTGTATTCTTTTTGGTAGGAGAGTCTGTTGAAGATAGTATCTTTCCCATAGAATATCATTCGGTCTTTCTCATTCCCTTTATAGTTGATGCGGTATCCGACAAATTCCTTTTCATTCAGGACTCCTATTGTACTTAGAAAATCGATAGGGCATAGAAAGGTTTCCAAAAATTGTCCGTCTAGTGTATAAACTTTTGTTACACCATTGTGATCTGTAATATAGATATTCCCATTCCATTCATTTAATGCCAAACAATTAGGGTATTCATCGGGAGCGTTTCCTTTACGGGCAATTTCTTTTATGAACTTTCCTTTGCGGTCGAAAAGCTGGCAAGATTTTTTACTCTCTACGACGATTACACTGTCGAGCAACAAGACTTTATCCCTATAAAAAGGATCAGAAAAATGAATGATCTCGACTGAATCTGTGATACTACTTAATGGTATGGCCTGAGGATATATACATCCGGAGCGAATATCGATGGTGTGCATTTCTTCCTTCTCCCTTTTAGAGCATGTAGTCAGAACGAGAAGTATGGTTCCTGTCAATATCAATAATACTAGTTTTCCGTTAATATATTTACACCATTCAGACATATCTGATTTGTTGTTATTCTATAAAGTGAGTATATATAATGTGGAAGGCAGAGTAGTGACTAACCTTTCTAGATTGAACAAAGATATACGTTTTATTAGGTAATTACGGCGATTCGCCGATGTTTTTGTCTCTTTCATCGGTTTAATTTTTATCGACGTGGTAATAGGTTTACTTTTGTCACCTATAAATAAAACACTTATGCAACATTCCGTAAAAAACAATCTGCTGATTGGTTTTATCGTGTCAGTGCTGTTAAGCCTATTCGTCAACTTTACCATGTTGATGCATACTTATAAAATGCAGTCGCTGGGAGTCCCTTTCCCGGGGAACTATTCGTCCGGAGATGAATTTCTTTATTATTCCTTATTTTGGTTTTTCGTATATGCCTTTCTGCTGTTTATACTGGATTCTCAAATGTATAAGTTGGGCGACCGTCTGTTTTGTAATAAAGAATATAAAACAATCCTGTTGTCTGTCGGTGTGACAATCGTCTGTGGCATTGCGTTCTTTTTCATGTATCCGGTCATACACCGTTTTGTGATGATCGACCTTTTGGAAGTTGATCAAATGTTCCGTTCTGATAGTTTTGTTATAATGGAAGATGCGGCAAGAAAGAAAGCGACACCCCCTGCTTCCCCTGATCCGCATATGTCTATGGTTCTCAGCCGGGCGACAGATTTCCCGAAACCCTTTCTGACGGAACATCTATTTATACTGCTAACCGTTTTGCTGAGTGTCCTTTTGATACGCCTGCTGAATGGTAAACAACAGATGATGCTTGAATATGAACAATTGAAGACTGAAAAACTCCAGACTTCATACAATGCTTTGATGGGACAGATCAACCCTCATTTCTTTTTCAATTCCCTGAATGGGCTGAACTCCCTGATCAGGAGCGGGGAGAAGGAGCAGACATTGACTTATCTGGATGAGTTGTCGAATGTTTTCCGTTATATTTTGCAGAGCAACAAGAAAGAAATGGTTACGCTGGCAGAAGAATTGCAGTTTGTAAAAGCATATACTTATCTCCTTGGCGTCCGTTATGAAGGGAAGCTATTCTTCTCTATTCAAGCGGCTCCGGCACTTTTATTATGGCATTTGCCCATCCTGAGTATTCTGCCGCTGATCGAAAATGCGGTTAAACATAATGTGATCAGCAAGCAGTATCCGCTGCAAATCGACGTTTATACTACTAAAGAGAGCCAACTGGTCGTATCCAACAGGGTACAGCCGAAGGTGGAAGAGAGCACGGGAAGCGGCATTGGGTTGAAGAACCTATGGGGACGTTACCGGATGCTTACCGGAAAGGATATCCATATCTCCAACCGGAAAGATTATTTTAAGGTAACCCTTCCTTTACTGAACGGTAACGGACGGGTATAACAATTAAAAGATTAAACTGTATGAACGCTGTAATTATCGAGGATGAAACGGCTGCTGTTGGTAGCCTGAAAGCAATTCTTTCGCAAAACACCATGATGCCTGTCGAGGTAGTGGCCGAACTGGAGAGTATAGAGGAAAGCGTTACTTATTTCCATAACTATCCCCAGCCGGATATTATCTTTATGGATATCCACCTGGCTGACGGCTCAGCCTTCAAAATATTCGAACAGGTGGAAATCGCTGCACCGGTCATTTTTACAACGGCCTATGACGAGTATGCCCTGCAAGCCTTCCAGGTCAGCAGTATCGATTATCTGCTGAAACCGATCACACTGACTTCCCTTGAACGGGCATTAGGAAAATTGCGCCTCTTCAGCCCCGAAGAGCGGTTGGCCCATATCCGGCGCACGAACGATACCATACAGGGACGGCACGTCATAAAGAGCCTTCTGATCATGCTCACCGACAAATTTTACCCGTTGCAGGTAGAAGATATCCAGTATTTTTATACAATGAATGAAAAGGTTACTGCTTATACTTCCGACGGCAAGCTGCATCCGGTAGACCGCACTCTGGATGCCTTGGGCGACCAACTGGATGAAAAGCATTTTTTTCGTGCCAACCGCCAGTTCATTATCTCCCGGAAAGCCATTAAGGATATTGACCTTTGGTTCGGCAGCCGCCTGTCTGTCAACCTCACTTTGCCTATTCCGGAACGTATCATTATCAGTAAAACGAAAACCCCGGTATTCAAGAAATGGATATTGATGGAAGAATGATCCGGTGAAATACTGCATCATCGAGGTGATTTTTTTCACCCTCTTCCTCCGGGCGATTCACCGACCCAATTCTACCATTTATCGGTTCTTAACCTTTGTTCACCGAATATTCTTATTTATTTGTAGTGTAAACTTAAAAGAAAAGCGACTATGTTGAAATGTATTACTTTCGATGGAGATGCTTCTACGTTGAATGCTCTGATGGGCTATTTTGAGAAGTTGGATAAAGCATTGGCTGATGTGCATGAAGTGTTGCACAAAGAACAGACTGAACAACCTGTTTTTGTTCGGGAAGGAAGTAAGATCATTCGCCTTCGTAAAGAAGAGATTCTTTTTCTGGAAGGCTATGGCGATTATGTGAAGATTCATCGCACGAACGGCAAACCGCTGCTTTCGCAGGTCAGCCTGAAGCGGTTTGAAGAAAACCTCACCGACAGTTTGTTTTGCCGTGTGCACCGTTCTTATATCGTATCTCTTTCCCACATCAGTTATATCGAACGGAAACGTATCCGCATCGGTGACGAGTTGATCCCGATCAGCGACTCCTACCTTCCGGCACTTATGGGGCGGTTGGCCTTGCAGGAATAGGTCTCCCTGTCCCTGATAACTAAAAAGATTCTATAAAAATGTAATTTGAGGAACAATGCCGTAATCCTGTCTGTTTGGAGGAAAATTAAAAACAAATAGACTATGAATTACGGCATTAGTGTTCTTTTTAGGGCTATACCCTTGTTGATGGCCCTGTTCTGTTTCGGTTACGGCTGGTTCGTGTATGAATATGGAACCGACCCGAGCCGTTTTGTGGCTGGTCCGGTCGTATTTTCTTTGGGTATGATTTGTATAGCCCTGTTCTCAACGGCGGCAACCATTATCAGGCAGATTATTAATACTTTCGGAGAGATCAGTCGGTATGCGCTTCCGGCATTGGGATATTTGTCGGCTATCCTGACGGTCGTTGCAGGGATATGGATTATGCGGTCGCCTGATACGGCATCGTTTGTAGCCGGTCATGTAATCTGCGGAGTGGGACTGATTACTGCTTGTGTAGCCACAACTGCCACCTCTTCCACCCGGTTCACCATGATTACCGTCAATTCGAAAAAGACAGGCCATGATATTCCGCCCGAGGCTTTTACCCGTGCCCAGGGACTGACCCTGATTGCTATTGCCGGACTGATCGCCTTGACTGTCTGGATATGGGCATTCTGCCTGTTAGCCCATAGCGACCAGAGCTCGAAATATTTTGTGGCTGGCCATGTGATGATCGGCCTGGCCTGTATCTGTACGAGTCTGATTGCCTTGGTAGCGACTATTGCCCGGCAGATCAGGAATATATTTTCTCCTACCGAACGTGAATTCTGGCCTATTATGGTATTGGTCATGGGCAGTATTTGTGTTGTATGGGGAATTATCCTGATCCTGGCTACCATCAATCCGGCAAACGGTACAACAGGCTATATCATGATCGGACTGGGATTGGTATGCTATAGCATTTCCAGCAAAGTGATCCTGCTATCCAAAATATGGCGGCACGAATTCAAATTATCAAACCGTATTCCGTTAATACCTATATTTACGGCATTGACTTGTTTGTTCCTGTCCGCCTTCCTGTTCGAACTGGGTTCCGCTCATGCTTACTATTTTGTTCCGGCCAGAGTTTTAGCCGGCTTGGGTGGCATCTGCTTTACTTTATTCTCCATTGTCAGCATTCTGGAGAGCGGGACATCTTCGAAATAGAAGGCTCCCGATTACAATTTCAACTTATAAAACAACTCACTCAGCGTATACGTAACCGTCATCCCGAAAGTGCTCTGTCCGTATACATCATTATTTAGTTGGGTCTTGTCGTAGTAAAGGGCTACGTTGATCCGTCCGTTCGTTACCGGAAGTCCCATTCCGGCACTGAAGCGGTAGGCGTAACCTTTTTGCCCGTTGATCTGCAAGTAAGGAGTCGACAGGTTTACTCCGGCCTTATACGAACTGCGTTTCCAGAAACTCGAAGACGAATAACCGTTGGGCGAATAATCGAACCCCAGCCGCAACTTATGCGAATCCCTGAATTTTACCCGGCTGTCACCCGATGAAAGGCTGCTGTACTGGTGGAAATCATAGTCGAGCGCATAAGTACATTTCTTGTAGGTCAGCGAGCCGCCTATGCCGGCAAATTGAGGCAAATATTGGGTTGTATTCCTTTTACTCTCCTCTGTTTCGCTGCTGCTATAAACGATTGCGATCGAATTTTCAATGCTCAGCCGCTGTTTATATCCGTAAACGGCCCCGATTGTAAAAGCCGTCTCTTTTCCGATCTGGCGGTGATATTGCAATCCGAAATCAGCATAGAACGCATGCGTGTACATTCTGTTTTCTACGGAAATGCTACTCTGGCTTTCCGTAAGTTTAGTGTTTCCGAAGATGTAACTGACGTTGACGCCAGCCGATAGATTCTTGCCCAACATAAATGCATTGGTCAGGTAAACCTTTGACAGTCCGCCATATCCTTCGAACGTACTTGTATAGTATGAACCGGGTGAGCCTTCCAGCGGTTCCGTACTCTGGAAATAATAGCCGACCGATGAATAAGGGGTCAATCCCGCTGCCATATACCAGTGCGGCATGATACGTCCTGCCAGCGTGAAAGCCGACATATTTCCGGTGAAAGCATTGCTGTTGCCGTTTTTCGACTGGTACGACTCGCTTTTCATAAAGGCGGATGTCTCGGCAAACAACCGGAGCGTGTCGAGCCCCGTCAGGCCAGCCGGATTTTCCGTATTGAGCAACCAGGTGCTGCGCATACCTGTCGATACACCCCCCATCGCCGAATTGGAACCATACAATCCCGTTACGATCTCGCCGATCCCGAACATCGAGTAAGGCGACGAGGTCATTATATTTTGTGCGTTGACGGTAACTGTCAGTAAAAGGAATAGAGTCAGATGCTTAATAACTTTCATATACTTTGTAGATTAGCTGTAAAACAATGGGCGAACGGCCTTGCTGGTCGCTGAAGGTCAGGTTGCGGAATGTCTTTGTATAAGTATCTTCGTTGAATACCAGTTGCAGGTTATGCTTATACATACCGAAAGCTCCCAGTTCCTGTTGCATAAAACTGGTAATGTCGAAGTAATAATAGGTATTTTCATCATACGTATCATCTTTTACCAATGTTCCGCTTTGCACCTCTTCACCGAGATAGTCGGTCACGGCATCGGTAACCACGTTGTTCTCGTCGGCGATATAAAGATAAAGGCTGTCGGGCAGGGCATTCTCTGCCGAAAACGTGCCCGGTTCAGGATAAATTTTTAGCAGTGCGCTTTCAATCGCTACCTGCTCTCCCTGCATAAGGATATTATTGATATAAGGAAATTCCAGGCGGGCATACCATCCCAGTCCGCCAAACAAAACACCCCTGTTATCCAGTTGGGAGGAAGGGATTTCCTTCTGCTCGGGAGGAAACGGTTCCAGCGCCGTACCGCTCCGGTCATGCTCGTAATGATTGAACTGGGTGCTGGTATTGGGCGTAAAGGTCAGTTCCTGTTCGTTTTCCTTTTCATCTATTATATGGTAATGGAGAACGAGCACGGCAGAACTGTCGGCCACCTGGAAGGAGAGGAGCGACTGGTTGTCGGCCCCTTCGGGAATAACGACCAGCCCTTTGAAATAATCTTCGAAATAATCGGAATTAACCTGTACGTCGCGGCTGTGGAAACGGGTCAGGAAATCCTGTCCCATTTCGTCCGGGAGGCGCACTTCCACTTCTTCCCCGCTGTTTGGCCGCGGGATAAAGCTATGGCTTGCCAATGGTTCGGCTTCATAGGTGAACGACGAGGTGTTGTAAAGATAACCGTTGTCTCCCAGCCTGAGTTTCTGGGTCAGCCTGTGTACGTTGAAGTGTTGGGCCTTCAGCGTGTCGCCGATATAATAACCTCCGTACCTGAAGGTGAGCATAAGCGAATCGAGTACGACGCGCTCGTCTATATCGGTATTATAGGAAGGACGGTTATAGGATACATAACCGGATGCGGACATTTTGCCCCATACCGGATGCGTATATTCACCCAGCAAGACGAGCTCCTTGCCGGAGGTTTCCAGCGAGTCAATCAACATGGCTGCGACTGTCACCGTACTGGTGTCGGTACTGATATTGCGGAATGCCGAAGATACTAATCCGTTACCATACTTATTACTCTCGTCATAGCAGGATTGGAAGAGGCAACCGGCTGTTGCCAGGCATATCCATAGCAGAAAAAGGCTTCTTTTCATATATATAATACTATTCTATTGACCGCACAAAGAACCGGATTCGGTATTTCCTGTGCAAGAATAACCTGTCAATGCCCCGGATTTCTCTGTTAATCGCCTGATTCCGCAGATTAGTCGGCGGTAAGCCGGAAACAACGTCCGAAAAAGCCTTTTACCTCCCATAAATACCCGTTCATCGGACAGGAACCGCCATTTGTCGATTTAATTTGCCGGTGTTTCGGATACTTTATTCTTTTGCAACCGTAAACAGTAACACGTTATATGATGACACAAAAAAGACTATTTCTGTTCCTGCTGGCGTTGCTGCCTCTGGTAATGGTATCCTGTGGGGATGACGATGATGATGATTTGATAGGTAAGTGGTATCGCGTATCCGACTTCGACGGCCTGGCACGCAGTGATGCCTCTTCGTTCTCTATTGGAAATAAAGGCTATCTGGTTTGCGGGTATGATGGTAAAAACTGTCTGTCAGACTTGTGGGAGTATGATATGGACCGCGATTCCTGGACACAAAAGGCTAACTTCCCGGGGACAGCCCGAAACTCAGCGGTGGCCATGACTGTCGATAGTAAAGGTTATTTCGGAACCGGCTATGACAGAGTGAACCGTCTGAATGATTTCTGGGAATATGACCCTGCTACCAATACTTGGACACAGAAAGCCGACTTTCCCGGAACGGCGCGTTACGGTGCGGTGGCTTTCGGTGTCAGCGGAAAGGCCTATATCGGTTGTGGTGACGACGGAAATTATCTGAAAGATTTCTATGCGTTCAATCCTTCTTCCAACAGCTGGCAGCAGATCGTTAGTATCGGGGGGACTAAACGCTGGGGTGCCACCAGTTTTGTTTTGGACAACAAGGCATATGTCTGCTGCGGAGTGAACAACGGAGAATATGTGGACGATTTCTGGATGTTTGACCCGTCGACGGAATCATGGACGCAATTACGCGACATAGCCGATACTTCAGATGATGATTATGACGATGATTATAATATAGCACGTATGAATGGTGTGGCTTTCGTGATCGACGGAGCTGTCTACCTGACCTGCGGTGAAAGCGGAAGTTTACGTTCTGACACCTGGAAATATTATCCTGCAACCGATTTGTGGGAAAATGTAGCCAAATTCAAAGGTACGGCCCGTACGGTTGCGGTCGGCTTCTCCAATGGTGAGAGGGGATTTGTGGCAACGGGTAAAAGCAGCACTTACCGTTTTGATGATGTTTGGGAACTTCACCCTTATGAATACGACGATGATGACTATTAAAGGTAGAAAAGCTCTTTGGGGCTTGGTGCTGCTACCGGTACTTATTTTACTTATTTATTTCCGTCCCGGGGAAAAGGGGTCTCCGGACGGCCGGCAACCGGAGTTGCAAACGTTTCAATTGGAGGATGGCTGGGGCTATCGGATCGTGATGAATGAGAAGGTGTTGATATATCAGCCCACCATTCCTGCAATTGACACGCTAAGGTCTTTCCCGGATGAGGCCAGTGCCCGTAAGATCGGCGCGCTGGTCCTGGAAAGGCTCAACAACAATGAAAATTTTTCAATAACAATGGATGATATTAAACATTCACTCTCTGATTTAGAAACAAACGATAATTCAACGTGAACGTCGGAAGGGGCTGCCAGTGATGGTCGCCCTTTCTCTTTTTAGCAAGATAGGACAAGTAGGTTTTCAGGCCGGAGGTTATCTTTGTAGCGAAATACAAAAGAATATGGAACAACGACCTGCAACAACGGAAGAGTATCAGCGTAAAGTAAATATCCTCGTGGAGTATATCAACAATCATTTGAGCGAAACAATTGATCTGGATATACTGGCAGAAATGTCCGGTTTTTCGCCCTGGCATTTCCATCGGATAGTAAAGGCATTCCTCGGTGAAAATATAGGTGCCTTTATCGTCAGGATGCGAGTCGAGACGGCCGCTCGGTTACTGCGTCACTCTGATATGCCGGTACAGGAAATATCCTGGCGCGTTGGATACGATGTACCCTCTTCTCTGTCGAAGGTGTTCAAACAGTTCTATGGTATTTCGCCGAACGGATATCGTAAAAACAAAGATTACATTATCATGAGACCATTAGAAATAAGACACGATTTGAAAATAGAAGCGGAAGTGAAAGAACTTCCGGCCTGCCAGATCGCTTACCTGCGTCTGTCGGGAGCGTATATGAACCTCGATTATTGCGGAGCCTGGCAAAAGTTATGGGGATTCGTGAAAGAACAGAACCTCTTCTCAGAGGGCATCGAGCATATCTGTATTTATCATAACGATCCCAAAGTGACCGAGCCGGATAAGTTGCGGACAGACGTTTGCCTTATCCTCCCCAAACCGGCGGAACCGCGGGGTGAAATAGGAGTAAAACAGTTGCCGGGCGGCAAATATGCTGTTTACCGCTATCAGGGTTCTTATGAACATCTGAAATCCGTATACGATACGGTCTATTCGCACCTGTTACCGGAAGGCGGCTATAAACCGGCCGACTCCCCGGGGTATGAAAAGTATCTGAACAATCCGGCCAATACGGCACCGGAAGAGTTGATGACCGAGATTTATGTCCCGGTCGAATAGACGGCTTTGCCGGACATCGGCATGGTCGCCTATACGACTAAAGCAGGAATCATCCCGGATGATTGTAGTAATCATGTGGGATGATTGTGGCAATCATGTAGGATGATTCCTGCCTTAGTCCACGGAAAAAGGGTGGCAGATTGCCGGAATGATGTCGGCAGCTCTCCGACAGTTTTGTACTTCGATAGTTATATCCTGGCCGGATAAATTTGTATATTTGCCGCCATGGAATCATTTCAGATCGTATTACCATCGCCGGCACTTGCTCCTTACATCAGGCATTACTGGTTGCTGGAGACGGATAGTGTCGCCCGGAGTACCGAGCGTATTATTCCGTGTGGTAATATCCAGATGCTTTTCTACCGCGGAAATCCGGTCTCGCTTTCTTCCCGGCAGGATACCCGCCGGTTGGATAGCCAGTCCGTCCTGTGCGGGCAGTTCGTCGGCTTCTCCGACCTGAGCTATACCGGAAATATAAAGATATTGGCTGTCGTTTTCCATACCTATGCCGCCAATGCGTTTTTCCGTATACCGGTCAGCGAATTTTGTGACCGGAAGGTTACTGCCGGTGAGGCAGGCGACCGCGACCTGCTGGAACTGGAAGACCGCCTCCTATACGAAGCAGAAGACCGGAATTGTATCCGTCTGGTCGAGCAATTCCTCCTTCGCCGGTTAAATCCCCTGAAATCGTATAACCTGGAGCGCATGCGTTCTGTGATCTCGACGATCGGCCGTGAAAAAGGGGAGATACGTGTATCCGACCTGGCATCTTCCGTCTTTTTAAGTACCAAGCAGTTTCAGCGTGTGTTTACCGGGCATATAGGGATCAGTCCCAAAGATTTCCTGCGCATAGTCCGTTTCCAGCATGCTTTGTATATGTTGCAGTCTGTTCCGGGCATGACCTTTTCGCGGCTGGCCTGCGAATGCGGTTTCTACGACCAGCCTCATCTTATCAGCGAGTTTAAAATATTCTCCGGCTATACGCCGAAGGAATACCTGTCCCTCTGTGCACCCTATTCCGATTATTTTTCTACCGAAAACGACTAATGTCCTTTTTTTCCAAGTTTGCTCCTTCGGCGTGTCCTACCTTTGCATTGTCAATTGGCAGAAATAGTTTAACGACAAAAAAAGTGAACATGAAAAAGTTAGTTTCTTTCTTCGAGATCCCTACGGCAGATTTTGGCAGAGCCGTGAAGTTTTATGAAACAGTGTTGAACCTGGAATTGAGCGTGATGGAATGCGAATCCGAAAAGATGGCTTTCTTCCCCGACGAGGACGGCTTGGCTCCGGGTGCTATCTCATGGGCGGCCGACTTCCTTCCGGCAAAGAACGGCGTGCTTGTCCATCTGAATGTGGACGACATGGATGCAACGCTTGCTCTGATCAAAGCCAACGGTGGCAGCATCGTCCGCGAAAAGACAAAGATCGAATCCGAAGACCGCGGCTATTTCGCAATGTTTTCCGATAGCGAAGGAAATACGTTGGGATTGTATTCTGATAAGTAAACATGCTTGAAGGAGGTGCTGTAAAGTCTGTTTTGTCATGACGCACTTGATCCGACAATTCATGCAACCTGTTTTGTCGGTGTAGTATGCGATCCTAGGGCTATCCAAGGATGACTGTGGAGAGACTTTGGGCACCTCCTTGTTATTTCCTGAAAAAACTCCTACATTTGTTCCCGAATCAAATAATCCGATTATTCAACTTATGAAGTGGCAACTCTGTATATAGCGTCGTTCTCCCGGACATAAGGCAAAAACTGTTTTGCCTGACTTTCGCTATCCTTTTTTATACAGGGTACAATCTATCTATTTTTTAGTATTCATGGTCGCGGTATGTTCTCTAGCGGGAACGTATGCCGACGCTATATATTAAGTTGAATTATGAATTTCACATACAAACAGATCTGGCTCATCAACTATCCCGTGATGATGAGCATTTTAATGGAACAACTGATTAATATTACCGACGCTATATTTCTGGGGCATTACGGGGAGGTTGAACTGGGCGCTTCTGCCCTGGCCGGCATGTATTACCTGATTCTTTATATGCTGGGTTTTGGTTTTAGCCTCGGATTGCAGGTTATGGTGGCACGCCGTAACGGCGAACAGAAATACGATGAAACGGGAAAGGTGTTTTTTCAGGGATTGTTTTTCCTGGTAGTGCTGGCGGTTTTCCTGTTCCTGTTATCCAAATGGATTGCACCGGTTATTTTATCCGGATTGGTCACTTCGGATGAGGTCTATGGTGCCGTAATGGATTATCTCGACTGGCGGACATTCGGGCTTCTGTTTACTTTCCCGGCACTGGCTTTCCGTTCTTTCTTTGTCGGGATTATCAAAACCAGGGTGTTGACTGTTGGGGCCGTGGTTATGGTGACGACCAATATCCTACTGAATTACCTGTTGATATTCGGTCATGCAGGGTTTCCACGGTTGGGTATTTCCGGCGCCGCTCTGGCTTCGACCTTGTCTGAATTGTCTTTTTTAATCGTCTTTCTTGTCTATATCTTCCGGGAGGTAGACAAACGTCAGTATGGCTTGCGGCCTGTGTATGACGGGCGGTTGTTGCTCCGTTTGCTTCATCTCTCCGTGTGGAGTATGATGCATGCTTTTATCAGTGTGGCTCCCTGGTTCTTTTTTTTCGTGATGATTGAACATCTGGGAGAAAACATACTGGCTGTAGCCAATATCATCCGGAGCATATCGACGGTCTTTTTTGTGATCGTCTGCTCATTCTCGACAACAACGGGATCGTTGGTCAGCAATCTGATAGGGGCAGGCGAATACGCAAAGGTGATGCCTTTGTGCCGTAAAATGGTTTGCCTGGGTTATTTTGTAGGACTTCCTTTGATTGTGCTGACCTTCTTTTTCTCCGATGCGGTGTTGGGCGTTTATACGAAGAATGAGGAGTTGATCCGGATTGCCTTCTGGCCTTTTACGGTCATGCTGGCTAATTACCTCTTTTCGGTTCCGGCTCATATTTATTGCAATGCCGTTACCGGAACCGGAAGGACCCGTACGGCTTTCCTTTTTGAAGTGGTTACGACGGTTTTCTATGTGATATACCTGTATGTATTGTCCGCAACCCCGAATCTCCCTCTCGCTGTGTATTGGACGACGGAACATATTTATGTCCTGTCTCTCTTCGTCTTATCTTATTGGTACATGAAGTGTGTATATAAAAAGACATACCGGTTGTAATCGTAAACAATTCATAATCTGAATGGTTTTATAAGAAAAACGAATAAGAAGAAGTTATGGAATGTCGAATAGAAAAAGATACCATGGGAATCGTCAGGGTTCCCGTGGATGCTTATTACGGAGCGCAGACGCAACGTAGTATCGAAAACTTTGAGATTGCACAAGATATAAACCGTATGCCCAAAGAGATTATTTATGCCTTTGCCTACCTCAAAAAAGGAGCTGCGCTGGCCAATAAGGATGCAGGTGTGCTGTCGGCGGAAAAGTGCGATCTGATAGTACGTGTCTGCGATGAGATACTGGCGGGCCGCCTGGATGAGGCGTTTCCCCTGGTGGTCTGGCAGACTGGTAGCGGTACGCAGACCAATATGAATGTGAATGAAGTGATTGCCAACCGTGCACATGTCCTGAATGGCGGAAAACTGACCGATGAGGTAAAGGTCCTGATGGCTAACGACGATGTGAATAAATCGCAGTCGTCTAATGATACGTTCCCGTCGGCTATGCACATCGCCGCTTATAAGATGCTTCGGGAGAACACGATTCCGTCTCTGGAGTTGTTGCACCGTACCCTTGTCATGAAAAGCCGGGAGTTCATGCCGATCGTCAAGATCGGGCGTACTCATTTTATGGATGCGACTCCTTTGACTTTGGGGCAGGAGTTCAGCGGGTATGCCGCCCAACTGGAATACGGCATCCAGTCGATAAAGAATACGTTGCCGCATCTGGCGGAACTGGCGCTGGGAGGTACGGCTGTCGGTACCGGTATCAACACTCCGGAAAACTATGGGGAGAAGGTGGCAAAGAAAATATCAGAACTGACCGGTCTGCCGTTTGTCACGGCACCCAATAAATTCGAGGCGCTGGCAACCCATGATGCGATCGTTGAAACGCACGGTGCGTTAAAAGTCGTCGCAGTCAGCCTGATGAAGATAGCTAACGATATCCGTATGCTGGGTTCCGGTCCGCGTGCGGGAATCGGTGAAATCCGTTTGCCGGAAAATGAGCCGGGCTCGTCTATCATGCCGGGGAAAGTGAACCCGACCCAGTGCGAAGCTCTCACCATGATTGCAGCGCAGGTCATGGGGAACGATGTGGCGATCTCCGTAGGCGGTGCGTCGGGGCAGTTTGAGTTGAATGTGTACAAGCCGATGATTATTTATAATTTTCTGCACAGCGCGCGGCTGATTGGTGATGGTTGCCGGAGTTTCAACGACCATTGTGCTGTCGGTATCCAGCCGGTAAAAGAGACTATAAAGAAACATCTGGACGACTCCTTGATGTTGGTGACGGCACTCAATCCGAAGATCGGTTATTATAAAGCAGCTTCGATTGCCCAGAAAGCATTTCGTGAAAACAAATCGTTGAAGCAGGCAGCCGTTGATTCCGGGTTGCTTACGGCCGAAGAGTTCGATGAATGGGTGGATCCTTCCGGAATGGTAGGCAGGATTGAGTAACTTAATTTTCTGATAAGTAATTGATAAAGTGCTGTTTTTGTAGTATATGCAGGAACTGCACTTTTTTATTTTCGGAAAGCGCCGGACAATAATAGCCTCGCCGTATTTCCGTAGCAGATATGTAAACATTAACGATGGATATGTGAGTTGTTTAACCGGAAAAAGTTATACATTTGTTTCAAATTGTGAAATGAGCCTTTTGTATAGTGAGTGAATAACCGACTGAATGCGATACCGTTGTAAAGGTAAATATGAGGAAACACTAATGTCGGAATTAAAAATGGGGGATGTAATGAAAAAGTTACTTTATTTGGAAGAGCATATATCTTGTAAAGATTATTCTCCGGATATTTTAGTTGGATTTAAACATCGTATAGTAAGAGAGGAGAGTGAACTGAAAGAGCAGGACAAGGATTGCCATCATCTGATCTTTTTCCTGGAAGGTGAAGCTGTTATTTGTTGTAATGAGCAAAGAAACAGAATCATCCGGTCGGATGAGTTTATATTGATCCCGAAGTCTTCTGATTTTTTCTGTAAGATATTATCTGATTCCAACCTTGTTATATTTACGTTTGACCGTTTCCCCGGTGCTTGCAATAAACTGGAACTTCAATCGCTGGCTCCCCTTAGTCGTGAGATCGAGTATGATTATCAGCCGACTGTTATATATCCGCCTTTACGTTTATTCCTGGAGACTATCATAGAATACCTGGAGTCGAAGATGAACTGCAAGCATTTGCATGAGATAAAGTCGATGGAGCTGTTTTTGCTGTTTCGGGGATTTTATCGAAAAGAAGAGTTGGCTTATTTATTTCATCCTATCGTTGGAAAATCGCTGGATTTCCGTTCCCTCATACTTGAAAATTATCTGAAGGTGGACCAGGTGGACGGGTTGGCAAAAATAGCCGGTATGGGACGTACGAATTTTAATAATAAGTTCAAGGAAGAGTTCGGAATCTCTCCCCATCAATGGTTATTGAAACAAAAAGCAAAACATGTGCGTTTCAAACTGGCCGAACCGGGAAATACGCTGAGTGATGTTATGCGGTTGTATAAGTTTAACTCGGCGACTCATTTTACACGTTTCTGCAAGCAGCAGTTTGGCTGCACTCCTTCCGAATTATTACGTCAGCTGAAAGCCGATAGATGATCATTTGAACAAAACCACTATCTTTATGCTTATAAAGTAAAAATGATATATGGAAGGAAGTAAAGTGCAATCACCCGGACTGTGGAGACGTTTGTCATCGTTGGTAAACTGGCTTTGGAAAAAGGAGGCGGAGGATATTACTGTCTATTTTATTTCCGGGATGTGCTATAACTGTAAGGTCTTTGACAAACTGCGGCTTCCGAAGGGGTATAAAAAAGCCTATATTGAATGGTTTATTCCCAGCCCCGACGAATCATTGTCGGAGTATGCCCATAAGATGGCAAAGACGATCGACACCTCGCGCCCGTTTATCCTGATCGGTTATTCTTTTGGTGCCGTTATCATGCAGGAGATGACACTTTTTCTGAAACCGGAGAAGTGCGTTATCATTTCTTCCTTTAAAAGCAAAAGGGAAATCCCTATTCTTTTCCAGGCAGTCAGGAAAGTCAACCTGATGGAGTTTATGCCTAAACGGCTTTTCTCGTCGACCGACTTTATTACCAATGCCTTTAACCGCCTGGTATATAATGCCTCCAATTTCGACCTGGCAGAGTATATGACTGTTACCGATCCCATATATATCAAATGGGCGGTAGAACAGATCACTGACTGGGTACCGGACAATAAGAGCGAACACCTTTATCATATTCATGGCACGGCCGATCAGATCTTTCCTTATGACCGGCTTGAAAATGTTTTTCCCGTTGAGGGAGGCGATCATCTGATGGTGGTCAAAAAAGCGGATACAGTCAGTTCCATTCTGGATATCATCTTGCTGAAGAAAGAGGATTGATTCCCTGTTTTAATAGAATAATTGCTAAATCAGGCAATAGAAATGAGCTTTTTGGTTGTTGAGTGGGTTATAATGAACAATCAAAATAAATGATTATGGTAAACAGGTTTAGTGACAAGTTGACGACAGAAGAACGCAAGGAACTTCCTTCCTCTGATTTTGGCCTTCCGGAAACCCGTGAGTTTCCTATGCCCGATGCGGCCCATGTAAGGGCTGCCGAATCTTATTTCAGATATGCACCCGAGGATAAGAAGCCGTTGCTGGCTTACCGTATCCTGCAAAAAGCGGCGGAGTTCGGTGTGGATGTGCAGAGTCCGGTTATATTTGAATGGGCTGAAAAACATGAGAGCTAAAAACAACAAAACGTCCGGACTTCCCTGGGGACATCCGGACGTTTGTCTTAACCGACATAACTGTTGTTATTAAATTTTATTTTACTTCTTCGCCTTTGTCATTGAAGGTAACTGTGCTTTCCGTACCTTCGGCTGTAGCGATAACAAGTTTATAAGTCTTGGCTCCGTCTTTTTCTGCTACAGAGGCTTCTTTGATGGTCTGGCCTGCATAGGCTTTTTCAACTGCTGTTTTCACTACTTCGGGAACATCTGCCACTTCAACCTTTGTGTACTCATCCTGAGTAGACTGACAGCAAGCTACTGAATCAACACTTGTTTCTGCTGCGATAGCACTCATACAACCAACACCCATAACCATTGCCATTACTACTAATACCTTTTTCATGATCTTAATTTTTTTAATTCAACAATCTTTTATTACTAATACGCTTAATGTAATTCAATTCGTGTGCCAAACGGATGGTATGATTGCTTGTGTGTTGATAATCAAATAGTATTGCGTATTCGTGATTGTGCCAGACTGTAGAATGGGGATGTGGAATTGGGGAAATGTGATGAAATTTTCCTCAATGGCAGGTTCGTTTTAGGGGGTAAAACAACAAAGGCTGTCAATCTTTCGACTAACAGCCTTTGGAGCGGAAGCGGGGGGATTCGAACCCCCGGTACCCTTACGAGTACGTCAGTTTAGCAAACTGGTGGTTTCAGCCACTCACCCACACTTCCATGTGTTCTGTGCTTCTTCCTTAGAATTGCGCTGCAAAGATAGGCGGATGTTTTTAAATAAACAAAGGATTTTGCATCTATTTTTTCGGAAAAAGGTATTACTTTTGTGACCTGTTCTGATAATCAGTATTTTATTGGAGGAAAAAATGAATAAGAAAAAACAGGGGAAGCGTAATATACTAATTGGGATTGTCGTATTTTTAGTCTTTTTGCTGGCGGGCACAGGTTTCTGGGGATACCGTCTGGCATGGGCGCCTAACTTTACTCCCAAAGAAACGGTTTATCTGTATATAGGAAAAGACAAGGATTTCGGCGAACTTTGCCGTCAGTTGATTGATTCGGCCGGCTGCAATCGTATCGGAAGTTTTAAACAGTTGGCCGGATTCCTGCAATACCAGGGAAATATGAAGACCGGCCGATATGCGGTATCGCCGGGAATGAGCAACTTGGAACTGTTGAACGATCTGCGGCGCGGTCATCAGGTGGCAACCCGTCTTACCTTTAATAATATCCGCTTTAAAGATGATCTGGTGGAACGGTTGGACGAACAGTTGATGCTGGATAAAGATGACCTGCTTGTCTTGCTGAACGATTCGGCTTATTGCGATTCGCTGGGATTTACTACCGAAACAATCCTCTCCATGTTTATTCCGAACACCTATGAGGTCTATTGGAATATTCCCGCAGAAAAACTGATGCAGCGTATGAATCGTGAATATAAAGCCTTCTGGACGGAAGCACGTCTGGAGAAGGCAAAAGCGATTGATCTGACACCTGCGGAAGTCGCCATCCTGGCCTCTATCGTAGAGGAAGAAACGGCTGCGGCGGATGAATATCCGATTGTGGCTGGTTTGTATCTGAATCGTCTGCATCGTGGCATACCGTTACAAGCCGATCCTACCGTCAAATTTGCAGTGGGTGATTTTACCTTGCAACGTATCCTGTTCGAACATCTGGAAATAGATTCTCCATATAATACATATAAATATGCCGGGTTGCCGCCCGGACCGCTGCGTGTCCCGACTATCAAGGGGATGGACAGCGTTTTGAATTATATGAAGCATAATTATCTTTATATGTGCGCCAAAGAAGATTTTTCGGGCCGGCATAATTTTGCGGCAACGCTGGCAGAGCATAATCGCAATGCAAACCGTTACCGGGCTGAACTGAACAGGAGAAAGATTCGGTAGGCTTTTTGCTTTTTGTTTATGGTAAAAGCTGTATCTTTGGCTGTTGGTATAACATAAAAATCAATTTAAGAAAACAAATATACATGGAAAAACAACTATTCTTGGGGGATGAGGCTATCGCACAGGCTGCGATCGATGCCGGTATTTCCGGTGTTTATGCCTATCCGGGTACCCCTTCTACTGAAATTACCGAGTATATACAAGGCTCGGCAGTAGCGAAAGAACGGGGAATACACAGCCGTTGGAGTACGAATGAAAAAACAGCAATGGAGGCAGCTTTAGGTATGAGTTATGCCGGAAAGCGTTCGCTTTGCTGTATGAAACATGTCGGACTGAATGTGGCGGCAGACTGCTTTATGAATGCCGGAATGAGCGGTATCAACGGTGGTATGATTATTATTACGGCCGACGACCCTTCCATGCACTCATCACAGAACGAGCAGGATAACCGTGTATATGGAAATTTTGCTATGATCCCGATGCTGGAACCATCCAGCCAGCAGGAAGCATATGATATGGTGTATGAAGGTTTCGAGCTATCGGAAAAATTGGGTTATCCGATCCTGATGCGTATTACTACCCGTATGGCGCACTCTCGTGCCGGTGTGGTAACGCGTCCGATCAAGGAAGAAAATACGATGAGTTGTCCGCCTGACGGCCGTCAGCGTTTTATCTTGCTTCCGGCTTTGGCACGCAAACGTTTCAAAGTATTGCTGGAAGCGCAGAAAGGGTTTACCGAAGCGGCTGAAAGTTCAAAGTATAACCAGTATTTCGATGCTCCCAACAAAGAGATGGGTATCATTACCACCGGTATTGCATTCAACTATCTGTCGGAGAATTATCCTGACGGGTTCGAATATCCGGTATTGAAGATTACTCAATATCCGTTGCCACGTAAGTTGGTGGAAAAGATTACAGGCGAATGTAAGGAAATTCTGGTGCTTGAAGAAGGCTATCCGGTTGTGGAAGAGCAATTGAAAGGTTTCCTGGGTAAAGGGATAACTGTTCACGGCCGTTTGGACGGGACTTTACAGCGTGACGGCGAGTTGACTCCGGATGCTGTAGGCAAGGCTTTAGGCAAAGATATTACCAGTTACTATGCTATCCCCGAAGTTGTGGAACAGCGTCCGCCTGCATTATGCCAGGGTTGCGGTCACCGCGACGTGTATGAAGCATTGAATGAGGTGCTGGCTGAATATAAAGACCCGAAAGTATTCGGCGATATCGGTTGTTACACATTGGGAGCTTTGCCTCCGTTCCGTGCAATCGACTCTTGTATCGATATGGGGGCTTCCATTACAATGGCGAAAGGGGCTTCTGATGCCGGTGTATTCCCGGCCGTATCGGTAATTGGTGATTCTACTTTCACGCATTCCGGTATGACCGGTTTGCTGGATTGTGTCAATGAGGATACAAACATCACAATCGTGATTTCCGATAATGAAACAACGGCTATGACCGGCGGACAGGATTCAGCCGGAACAGGACGCCTGGAAGCTATCTGTGCAGGTATCGGTGTTGATCCCGCTCATATCCGTGTTATGATCCCGTTGAAGAAGAATTACGAAGAAATGAAACAGATCATCCGCGAAGAGATCGAATACAAAGGCGTATCTGTCCTGATCCCGCGTCGTGAATGTATCCAGACATTAACAAGAAAGAAAAAAGCAAGCAAGAAATGAGAGCAGATATTATATTGTCAGGTGTAGGAGGACAAGGTATCCTCTCTATTGCCGCCGTTATTGGAGAAGCCGCTTTGAAAGAAGGTTTGTATATGAAGCAGGCGGAAGTTCACGGAATGAGCCAGCGTGGTGGCGACGTACAGTCGAACCTGCGTTTGTCTGACCAGCCGATCGCGTCCGACCTGATTCCGAAGGGACATGCCGACCTGATCATTTCCCTGGAACCGATGGAAAGTCTCCGTTATCTTCCTTATCTGAAAGAAGATGGTTGGTTGGTGACTAATTCACAGCCGTTTGTCAATATCCCTAATTATCCGGATATGGAGAAAGTAAACGAAGAGCTGGATAAATTGCCGCATAAGGTTATCCTGGATGTGGAAGCTATAGCTAAGGAAGTCGCTACGGCCCGTGCCGCCAATATCGTGATGTTGGGTGCTGCTGCTCCTTTTATTGGAATTGAGTATAATAAAATAGAAGATGGTATCCGTCGTATCTTCGGTCGTAAAGGGGAAGAAGTGGTTGAGATGAACCTGAAAGCCCTGAAAGCCGGTTACGATGTTGCCCAAAGAATAAAATAAAGCCTATGAAGAAGTACCTCTTAACCGTCCTGCTTGCAATTTTCGCGTTTGTAGCCCGTGCTCAGAACGATGGTGATATTATAAAAGTGGGCGACCAGATGCCTGCATTCACGATCGTTTCCGACGATGGTAAACAAATCTCGTCTGCTTCCCTGAAAGGGAAAGTAGTGCTGATAAATTTCTTTGCAACCTGGTGTCCTCCCTGTCAGAAAGAACTGGCGGAAGTACAGCAGAAGTTGTGGCCGAAGTTTAAGGATAATAAAAACTTTCAGATGTTGGTGATTGGACGTGAACATACAGATGCCGAGTTGGCAAAGTATAATGAGAAAAAAGGTTTCACCTTCCCGTTGTATCCGGATAAGAACCGTGCCATCTTCGGGGCATTTGCAAAGAACCTGATTCCCCGTACTTATCTGATAGGTAAAGACGGAAAAGTGATGTATGCCGGCAAGGGATATACCGAAGAGGAGTTTGCCGGATTGATGGATAAGATTGGTGCATCTTTAAAGTAAACGATCATGCAATATCAGAATATACATTTGATTTATTTCTCTCCGACGCATACTTCTGCAAAAATAGCTTATGCAATTGCCGAAGCGTTGGAAGCGGATACTTTGTCCGAATCGGATATTACCCATGAAGGATTGAAGGAACCGCTTTCGATGGGAGGAAATGAACTGGTAATCGTTGCGGTTCCTGTATATGGAGGCCGCGTTGCGGAGACGGCTATGGAGCGCATCCGTATGTTTAAAGGAAACGCAACTCCGGTTATTCCTGTCGTAGTCTACGGAAACCGCGATTACGAAGACGCTTTAAAGGAGTTAAGCGATGCGCTTTCCGCTCAGGGATTCGTGCCGGTGAGTGCCGGTGCCTTTATCGGTGAGCATTCATACAGTCGGAAAGATATGCCTATTGCCGCCGGTCGGCCGGATAAGGACGATTTGTTGAAAGCATCCGAATTCGGTAGCGAAATTCTGAAAAAGTTGGATAACGTATCGACGTTGACGGATTTACAGCCGTTGGAGGTAAAAGGAAATTTCCCGTACAAAGTAAAAGGTCCTTCCACTCCACAGGCTCCTGTGACGGATGAGGATTTGTGTACACAATGTGAGTATTGTATCGATGTATGCCCTGTTGCGGCGATATCGATTGTCGATGATCGTATGTTCAGTGATCCGTCGCTTTGTATTAAATGCTGTGCCTGCGTAAAAGAATGTCCGGAAGGGGCCCGTACTTTCGATACTCCCTATACGGCTATGCTTCATAAAAACTTCAGCGCACGTCGCGAACCGGAATTGTTTATTTGATTTTACTATATGATCAGTTTATAGCCGATCCCCCGGATGTTCACAATCTGAACCGAGGGATCGGCTTTTAATTTTTTACGTAGCTTGGTGATAAAAACATCCATGCTGCGGGCATTGAAAAAGGAATCGTCTCCCCATAACTCCAGTAAAACCGGTTTACGGTGCAATACATCATTCGTATGTTGGCAGAGCATGCGTAGAATCTCGGCTTCCCGATGCGATAATGTTTCTGTTTGGTCGCTTATCTGTAACGTCTGACGGGGGTAATCGAACGTATATTGACCGATGCTGAAAACTTCCGGTCGTTTTTCTTCTTCTATGATTATCGGACGGTTCAATAGGGCGAGGATGCGAACGATCAATTCTTCCATGTCGAACGGCTTTTTCAGATAATCATTTCCTCCCAGGTGAAAACCGGTTACCAGGTCATCGACCGATGAGCGTGCGGTAAGGAATAAGATCGGTGTCTGTGTGTCGGTTTGACGGATCATTTTGGCAAGCGTGAATCCATCCATTTGAGGCATCATCACATCCAATACCAGGATATCCGGTTTTGAGCGGTGATATAAAGACATTGCTTCATTGCCGTTTGCCGCAATTGTAATTTGGAATTTCCGGCGGCTTTCCAAGCTGTCTTTGATTATTTTAGCTAATGCTATTTCATCTTCGGCCAATAATACATGTATCATTTCTTTTCCGGTATTATAATAGTAAATGTACTTCCTTCTTTTTCTTTGCTTTCAACGGTAATAGTCCCGTTATGCCGCTCTATGATGTCTTTGACATAGCTGAGTCCGAGTCCGAAACCTTTCACGTCATGTATATTCCCCTTGGGGACACGATAGAAACGTTCGAATATGCGGTTTAGTTGAACGGTAGGGATGCCTATACCGTTATCTGTCAGGTCGATTTGAGTCCCTTTCTCTATTCGGTTTATCCGAATGGAGATTAGTACGCTTTTTCCGGAGTACTTGATTGAATTATCGAGCATATTGCTGATTACATTGGTGAAATGCAGTTTATCGGCATATATCGTCAGTTCCTCAGGTTCACAGACGATCTGAAAAGAAACAGGTTTATCTGTTTTTAGCGTAAGCTGTTGTGCCAGATTATCTATGACCGGTTTTATCCGGAAAGTCTCTTTTTGCAGCCGGAAGTTTTTGCGCTCGTCGACAGCCATGCTAAGTATCTTTTCAACCAGACCGGAAAGATGCTTTAATTGTTGGCGGCAAAGTGTGAAATATTCCTCCCGTGTCTCTTTTTGTTCGACGAAATTGAATGTTTGCAAAGCGTCGATAGCTGAGTAAGTAATGGTGATCGGAGTCTTCAGTTCATGGGTCATGTTGTTGACAAAATCATTTTTTATCTGGGCGATCGTTTTCTGGTGTAAAATGGTTCGTATCAGGTAGATATAACAAGTTGTCGTAATGATAATCAGAAAGAATGAGGCGAGAAACAATGGCCCCATCCGCTTGAGTACTGTCTCTCCGGGTGCAATGATAAATCCTTGCATGCCGATACTATCGTCACTGTTAACGCCTATTTTTTGGGTGGCAAGCAAATTGGTTGGATTCTGGTTGTCCGGTAAAGAAGAAGCCAGAAGAGTGTCTGTGCCTAGTGTAAAGTCGATAAAATGACGGTTGTATATACCTTCTGCACTGAGAAAGGTTGACCATAGGCTGTCGGTTTTTTCAATGTTTACAGGAGAAATCCCGTTAATAGCTTGCCAGATTCCTTTGAATGCCATTCTCATCATGGGGGTGTTTTCCGGTTTATAAGCCTGAAAAACGGTGCTGTCGGTTTCATTGGATAATTGGAGCCGGGTACGGGAATAATATTTCCGGGGTGTCTGTTGGGAGGCTGTATGGGAAGTACTGTCCATAGAAAAACTGAACTCCACTTGGCCGTGAGGTGCACCGGGTGTCGTGTCGTTTTTCATTTTTTCCATCCGCTCTGTCAGATCTTCATTAATTGCTTGCTGAAGTGTTTCGTTGATAATTCTTCTGATTTGTTGTTTTTCTATGTTATAACTATTCCATAACCAATATCCCTGGAAAAAGAATATTCCCAGGACCGATAAGGAAACGAAGATCAGTATAAGACGCATTTGTAATTTCATATTACAAATATAACTTGATTTGTCTTCGTTCATTCCGGTGGTAACACTAAATAACAGTAGATGGCAATGTGGTAACGGTTTGATTAGGGGGCTCTTTCTATATTTGTATTGTCTTAAACGAAAGAATAATATGAAGAAGATACTGGTTTTATTATTGCTATTGCCTGTTGTCGTATCTTATGCTCAGGAAGGACAGAAGATTAATGCCGGTTTCAAATATTTATTCGGTTGGCATTACACATTGAGCCAAATAGGTAATCCTGGAGTTATTGCCGCTGATATCGGATATGAATTTGATTTTGTCCCTTTCTTTGGGGTTAATGCTGGTTTTGGTGGAGGTGGTTTTACACAGCGAGTTGGGTTGGGAGGATTAAGAGGGGATAATTTAGTCTATAAAGGTTCTTTTTTTTCTCTTCATATCTCTCCGAAGTTTTATTTGCCAATTAAATACGAAGAAAAAATTGATCGTTCCCATTATATCTTTATTGAAAATAAATTTGCTTACAACCGACTGAATTGGAATTTCGATCGTTTGGCAAATAAGGGGCAATCTATTCATCACGAATTCGAATATGTAATAAAGGCTGGTTATCAGTATCCGGTAGGTCGTTCTTTTTCTATAGCCGCTTGGTTGGGATATAGCACGTTGGATTATTATAAATCAGGAATTGTTGAATTTGATAAGAAACTGAAAACATCGACTCCTATAGAAATAGGGATTGGTTTTAGTTATATTTTTAAATATGGGAAGAAAAATATTTAGTAATCCTGAGTTTTTTAAGGTTATGTATAGATACCTTTTTCCTTCCTTCGTTTTCTGTATATACTTGTATCGAACTCAGCCCGGTTACAGTATAAGTGATTCGTTTGATATATAT